>CAJXIS010000184.1 GCA_913054115.1 uncultured Acidimicrobiaceae bacterium
GGCCTTGCCGATCTTGGTGAGCTCGTGTTCCTGGTTGCCGACCTCGCCGACCGTGGCCCGGCAGTCGATACGCACTCGGCGCATCTCGGTGCTGGGCAGTCGCAGGGTGGCGAATTCGCCCTCCTTGGCCACGAGCTGGATGCTCGAACCGGCGCTGCGGGCCATCTTGCCGCCGCCACCCGGCTGGAGCTCGACGTTGTGGATCACCGTACCGACGGGGATGTAGCGCAGCGGGAGGGCATTTCCGGAGCGGATCTCCGAACCCTGGCCCGACTGCAGCGTGTCGCCGACCTCGACGCCCTTCGGCGCCAGGATGTAGCGCTTCTCACCGTCGTGGTAGTGCAGCAGGAGGATACGGCAGCTGCGGTTGGGGTCGTATTCGATGGCGGCAACCTTGGCCGGCACGCCGTCTTTGTTCCGTCGGAAGTCGACGACCCGGTAGCGCTGCTTGTGGCCGCCACCGCGATGGCGGGCGGTCTTGCGGCCGTAGTTGTTGCGACCGCCGGTCGAAGTCTGCTTCTCGACGAGCGACCGCTCGGGGGTCGACTTGGTGATTGCCGAGAAGTCGGAGACGGTCTGGAACCGTCGGCCCGGGCTGGTCGGCTTGCGCTTGCGCTGTGGCATGTTGCTCAGGCCTCGAACAGTTCGATGGAGTCGCCCTCGGCGAGGGTGACGTAGGCCCGCTTGACGTCGGACCGCTTGCCCCAGGTGCCCGTGCGACGGTTGCGGCGACGCTTGCCGTCCCGGTTGAGCGTGTTCACGTTCAGGACACTGACGTCGAAGATGGCCTCGACGGCGTCGCGGATCTCCGGCTTGGAAGCCGACTTCGCCACCTCGAAGGTGTAGACGTTGGCTTCCAGGAGGTTGTACGACTTCTCCGACACGATCGGTCGGATGATGACGTCGCGTGCGTCTTTCACGATGCCTATTCCTCCTCGTCGCCGGTCGGCGATTCGTCGGCTTCGGCGACGTCTTCGGCGGCTTCTTCGACGACGTCCTCGACGGCTTCCTCGGCGACGTCTTCGGCGACGTCCTCGACGGCTTCCTCGGCGACGTCTTCGGCGACGTCTTCGGCGACCGGTGTCGCCGCTGCTGCGGGGGTGCCGGCGGGCAGCGTGTCCTGGCTGAAGACCACGACGTCGCTCACGAGCACGTCATAGGCGTTGAGCTCGCCCGGCGAGACCACATGGACCCGGGGCAGGTTGGCGAAGCTCTTCCAGGTGTTGGTGTCGCCGCGGGCGGCAACCACCAGGACACGACCTTCGGCGCCGAGGGCGGTGAGGGCGGCGACGGCATCCCGTGTTCGGGGCGCTTCGAAGCCCCACGTGTCGATCACGACGACCTGGCCCTCGGCCGCACGGTCGGACAGCGCCGAGCGCAGCGCCAACTGGATCATCTTCTTGGGCGTCTTCTGGGCGTAGCTGCGGGGCTTGGGGCCCAGCGCCACACCGCCGCCACGCCACTGCGGCGAACGGATCGAACCCTGGCGGGCACGACCGGTGCCCTTCTGGCTCCACGGCTTGGCACCGCCGCCCCGGACCTCGGCCCGGGTCTTGGTGCTCTGCGTGCCGCGTCGGCGGGCCGCCAACTGGGCGGTCACCACCTGGTGCATCACTGCGGTGTTCGGCTCGATGGCGAAGATGGCACCGTCGAGTTCAACGGCCCCGGCGTCGCCGCCGCTGCGGGTACGGATCGTGACGCTCGCCATCACCCGCTCCTCTTCACGGCATTGCGGATGAGGACGGTGGCACCGGTGGGGCCGGGCACCGAACCCTTCACGAGCAGCAGCTCGCGTTCGGCGTCGGCCTCGACCACGACCAGGTTCTGGGTGGTGGTCTTCTGGTTGCCCATGCGACCCGGCATCTTCCGGCCCTTGAAGACGCGGGAAGGGGTGGCGCACTGGCCGATGGCCCCGGGCTTGCGATGCACCTTGTGGGCGCCGTGGCTGGCCGAATGGCCCTTGAAGTTGTGGCGCTTCATGACTCCGACGAAGCCCTTGCCCTTGCTGACCGAGGTGACATCGACGTGTCCCTCGCCGGCCAGGGTCTCGACGGTGAGTTCCTGACCCACCTCGTACTCGCTGACATCGTCGAGCCGCAGCTCGACCAGGCGGATGCCCGGTTGCACGTTGGCGGATTCGAAGTGGCCGGCCTCGGGTCGGGTGAGCTTGTGCTCCTCCCGGTGGCCGAAGGTCACCTGCAGGGCGCTGTACCCGTCACGTTCGGTGGTCTTGACCTGGACGACCCGATTGGGCCGGACGCGCAGCACGGTGACCGGGACGACGCGGTTGTCCTCGTCCCAGACCTGTGTCATGCCGACCTTCTCGCCGACAAGTGCCTTGTTCGCCATGGTGGCTCCTGCTGATACACCCGGAGGGCCTCCCCCGGGTGGTCGACCCCTTCGGGCCGCTTCACGCGAACGCTCCGCACGGGAAGACCCGGCGGAGCGGCGATTCGGTTGTGTCGGATGGTTCCCGTCGGTCTCCCGTGGAAATCGGGCGGGCCTTTTCGAACATCGTTTGTCGGCCACCGGAAACCCCCGGTGGCGCAGGGCTCAAGGCTAGGGGTGTCGGCGCTCCCCGACAACGCCGCGAATCCACGGTCCCAGCCGGGTCCCCAACTACCGTCGGGGCCGTGACCGAGCCTGATCCCACGCCCAGCCCACCGACACACCCGCCCCCGTGGGTGGTTCGCTCCATCCTGTTGTTCCTCGGTGGACTGGCGGGCCTCTGGTACCTCCAGGGAGTCCTCGAATCCCTGCGCTCCCTTTTCATCATCCTGCTCGTGGCGCTGTTCCTGTCGTTCGCCATGGAACCGGCCGTCAACGCCCTCGAACGCCTGAACATCCGGCGGGGTCTGGGCACCGCCCTCGTGTTTCTCGCCGTTCTCGTCGGCCTCGGCGGCTTCGGGTTCGCCATGGGCTCCCTGCTGTCCGAGCAGGTCACCGAGTTGAGCGACAACCTGCCGGGCTACCTCCAGTCGATCGACGAGTTCCTCGAGGACAACCTCGGCATCGAGAACGCAACCGCCGACGTCCGCGCCAGTTGGGACTCGGGTGCGCTCGCCGAACGGCTCAGCGGGTTCGCCGACGACCTCGCCAAGTTCGGCTCCACCGTGGCGAACGTGCTGTTCCAGGTGTTCACCATCGGGCTGTTCGCCTTCTACCTCGTTGCCGAGGGACCGAAGTTGCGACGGACCGTCTGCTCGCTGCTCCCCCAGGAGCGGCAGAAGTACGTGCTCGAGGTCTGGGACGTGGCGATCGCGAAGACCGGCGGCTACATCCTCTCCCGGGGCGTGCTCGCCGTGATCGCCGCTGTCGTCCACTGGGCGGCCTTCGAGATCATCGACCTCCCATCGGGCTTCGCCCTCGCCGTCTGGGTGGGTGTGGTCTCCCAGGTGGTCCCCGTCGTCGGCACATACCTCGCCGGCGCCCTTCCCCTCCTCATCGGCCTGATCGACGATCCGATGACCGGTCTGTGGGTGCTGATCGTGATCGCCGTCTACCAGCAGATCGAGAACTACCTGCTCGCTCCCCGCATCACCTCGCAGACGATGGCGATCCACCCCGCCGTGGCATTCGGCTCCGTCATCGCCGGCGCTGCGCTGCTGGGTGTGGTCGGGGCGATGCTCGCCCTGCCCGCCGCTGCCACGCTCCAGGCGATCATCTCGACGGCAGCCGAGCGCCACGAGGTTGCAGAGCACCTGCTCGAGGCCAGTCAGAAACGTCGTCGGAAGCTCAGGGGCTAGTTCTTCCGGGATTTCTTGCAGCGGTCTTGCACCGCCTGCAACGGGGTCGGTGGTCACCGGCTGGAACCGTTTCGAGACCGGTCGCGTCTGCACCTCGGTGACGTTGCCCCTTGCAGGGGCCGTGGTGGGAGAAGCCCGGCGGCTGGGGAAAACGGGAGAAGCGCCCCCGGGGGGGCGCTTCTGCCTTTCGTTCTTGTGAACCAGAGGTCAGGTCTGTTGGATCTTGATCTCGATGTCGACGCCGGCCGGCAGGTCCAGCCGCTGCAGCGCATCGACCGTCTTGGGCGAAGGCTCCAGGATGTCGAGGAGGCGCTTGTGGATCCGCATCTCGAAGTGCTCCCGCGAGTCCTTGTCCTTGAACGGCGACCGCACCACCGTGAACCGGTGCTTCTCGGTCGGCAAGGGGACCGGGCCGCGAATCTCCGCCTGTGTCCTCAGCACCGTTTCGACGATCTTCTTCGTCGACTGGTCGATGACCACGTGGTCGTAGGCCTTGAGTCGGATTCGGATCCTCTGCCCTGTTGCCATCAGGGTCAGCCGATGATCTTGGTGACGGCGCCTGCACCAACGGTGCGACCACCCTCGCGGATGGCGAAGCGCAGGCCCTCGTCCATGGCGATCGGAGCGATGAGCTCGACGTTCATGGTGGTGTTGTCACCGGGCATGCACATCTCGGTGCCGTCGGGAAGGGAGATCGAACCCGTCACGTCCGTCGTCCGGAAGTAGAACTGCGGCCGGTAGTTCGAAAAGAACGGCTTGTGACGGCCGCCCTCCGCCTTGGTCAGCACGTAGACCTCGGCCTCGAAGGTGGTGTGCGGTGTGATCGAGCCGGGCTTGGCGAGCACCTGACCGCGCTGGACGCTGGTCTTGTCGATGCCACGCAGGAGGGCACCGATGTTGTCGCCGGCCTGACCCCGGTCGAGAATCTTGCGGAACATCTCGACACCGGTGCAGACCGTGGTCTGCGTGTCCTTGATGCCGATGATCTCGATGGAGTCGCCGGTGTTGACGATGCCCTGCTCGACACGGCCGGTGACGACGGTGCCCCGACCGGTGATCGTGAAGACATCCTCGATCGGCATCAGGAAGGGCTTGTCGATATCGCGCTCGGGAATCGGGATGTACTCGTCGACCTGGTTCATGAGCTCGACGAC
>CAJXIS010000185.1 GCA_913054115.1 uncultured Acidimicrobiaceae bacterium
CTCAACGAGGTCGGCTACATCGTTCCCGGCCTGGGCGACGCCGGCGATCGCATCTTCGGCACCACCTGAGCCCTGATGGGGTGGCGCATCCTCGTTGCCATGGCGGCGGGCCTCCTCGTCGTTCCGGCACTCCCGGCCCCGGCATCTCCAGCGGGCAGCCGGGTCATGTACCTGACGTTCGACGACGGGCCGCATCCGCTGTTCACGCCGATCGTGCTCCGGTTGTTGGCAGAGCACGGCGCCAGGGCCACCTTCTTCCCTTCCGGACAGACGCTCCGCCTGTTCTGGGGCGACGAGGAGATGCAGGACCTGCTCGATCGTGGACACGCCATTGGGAGCCACTCCTGGGTGCACCACCGGCTGCCGGATCTCTCGCAAGTCGACCTCGAGCGCGATCTCACCCGCGCCAGTGCAGCCATCGAGGCCCGTGCGGGCTTTCGGCCGACCTGCGTCCGGGCGCCTTACGGGATCACGGATCCGCGGGTCGAGCGGACCTTCGCAGAGATGCACCTGGACGTGGTGGGCTGGGACGCCGATCCGGAGGAGTGGTCGAGCCCGTCGATCGAGGAGGCGCTGGCGCACGTTCGGAAGTGGGAGGAGGAAGGCATGGTCGTCCTGCTCCACGACCGCAAGTGGCAGACGCTCGCGATCCTGCAGGCGCTCCTCGAGCGCTATGCCGGCGAGGGCTGGGTCTTCGAACCCCTGCCTGAGTGCATCCCGGAGTCGACCAGGGTCGAGCGTTCCGCCAGGAGGACAGCCGGCGACTCACCGATCGGAGGGGTCGATCTGGTCCGGGTCGACAGGATTTACCTCGACGGGTGGGCGTTCGACCCCGATGCTCTGGAAGGCGGACTCGAGGTCGTGGTCAATGTCGATGGCCGACCCCGGGTGGTGGCACGGACGGATGCCGACCACCGGTTCTCGGTATCGGCACCGGACGTCGACGGCCCCCTGTGCGTGTGGGTACGGAATCAGGGCCGTGTCCGCGAGGACGCCTTCCTCGGGTGCCACGAAGGGGGCGGGAGCCGTGGGTGACCGTGCGTTGTTTCATGCGGCGGCCCCTGAGGCGCCAGGACTCGAGATGGAGGTACTCCGCGGCTTCCTCGCCGATGCCGACGGGCATCTTGCCGGACTGCTCGCCGAGACGCCGTGGGAGCAGGGGGAGATCACGGTCTTCGGACAGCGCCGACCCATTCCGAGGCTGGAGGCCTGGTACGGCGACCCCGGGCGGGCCTACACGTACTCGGGCCGCCGGCTGGAGCCGCTGCCATGGACGGAACGCCTCGCTGAGCTTCGCGACCGGTGTGCCGAAGCCGCCGAAGCCGCCTTCGACTCGGTGCTTGTGAACCGGTACCGCGACGGCGACGACGCCGTCGGCTGGCACGCGGACGACGAGCCCGAGCTGGGGCGCCAACCGGTCATCGGCTCGCTGTCCCTCGGCGCCACGCGGCGCTTCCGCCTCCGTCGCAGGGACGGCTGCCACGATCCGGTCGCCATCGACCTCGAGCACGGCGACCTGCTGGTCATGCGGGGCAGCACGCAGGAGCTCTGGGAGCACTGCCTCACCCGCACGGCGCGGCCCGTGGGGGAGCGGGTGAACCTTACGTTCCGTCGGATCGTCGAACCGTCGCCGGCCGGGGGCCGGGACTAGCGTCGCCCTCGTGGAGATGGCGGCCGACCGGGGGGCGACCCCGGACGAGATCCGGTGCTTCCGGGAGCGGGGACACGCCTGCGTCCGGGGCCTGGCGACGGACGAGGAGGTCGCCGCCTTCGCCCCGGCCATCTGCGATGCCGCCGACCGCCTCGCCTGGAACCGCGACATCCCCCTGGAGAGGCAACGCACCTACGACCGGGCCTTCCACCAGGCGATCGGCCTCTGCTGGCACGACGAGGTGATCCGCCGGTTCGTGTTCGCCGCCCGCTTCGCCCGGGTGGCCGCCGAACTGCTCGGGGTCGACGGCGTGCGGCTCTACCACGACCAGGCCCTGGTGAAGCGTGCAGGCGGCGGTCCCACGCCATGGCACCAGGACGCCTACTACTGGCCCGTCGACGGGGGAGCGGCGATCACGATGTGGATGGCCCTGGTCGATATTCCTGCCGAGGTCGGTTCGATGGTGTTCGCCGACGGCACCAACCAGCGGGGCGACCTGCGTGGTCCGGCCATCTCCGACGACTCGGAGGACCACTTCGCCGACCTCGTCGCCGGCGAGGCATTGCCGACCTCGACCCACGGGGCGATGGCGATGGGCGACGCCACCTTCCACGCCGGTTGGACCCTCCACTCGGCTGGCCCGAACCCGAGTGACCGGGACCGGCCGGCCATGACCGTCATCTACGTGGCCGACGGGGCGACCGTCACCGAGCCGGAGCGGGACGAGCAGCGCTTCGACCTCGCCCTCTACCTACCCGGCGCTGTTCCGGGTGGGCCGGCGGCAACCGACCGCAACCCGTTGCTCTGGAGCGCCGCTCTCCGGGGGCAACGCCCGTAGCCTCCTTCGCCGTGGACGAGGCACGACTCGACGAGGTGTTTGTACGGCGGCTCCGCCATGTCCACGGGGCACTTCGGATCGCCGTCCGCTACGACGTGGGCCCACCGGGGACCCTCGAGGCGGGGCCGGTGATCCATGCGGCCAACCACCGCAGCATGGCCGACCTGCTCTTCGCTGCTGCCGCCTTCCACGAGTGGGGCCAGCCCATCCGGTGCCTCGCCTCTGCCGGCTACTTCGAGAAGCCGGGGATCGGACGCCTCCTGCGCGACCTCCGGTGCATTCCCGTCGAGGGCGCCGAAGCGCTCCAGGTCGCCGCTGAGCTCCTGGAAGGGGGCACCTCGATCGCGATCATGCCGGAAGGACGCATCGTCGGCCCGGAGGACTGGGACGAGACGAGGGTGGGTCGACCGCATCCCGGTGTCGGTCGCCTGGCGCTCGACACAGGGTTGCCCGTCGTCGCGGTCGGCGCGGCCGGAACCGAGGAACTCTGGCCAAGGGGACGGACGAGGCCCTACATCCGGCCATGGAACCGCACGCTGCTCACGATGCGCACGCGCTACCTCGGAGCCATAGACGCCGAAAATGTCCGGGACGCCACGGCGATCATCTGGGACGGCGTGAGGGCCTGCGTGGCCGAAGCCGACGCCGCCCGGTCCTGAGGGCGCGCAGTGCGCCCGGCGATGCGAATATCCCCTCAGGCGTGGCTGCCGTGGCCGTGGTCATCGTCGATGAGCAGGTCGTGGGCGTGGTCGTGGCCGGCGTGGTCCCCGAGCATCCGGTCGCCGTAGGCCTCACGGAGCACCGACGGCGTCAGGACCTCGTCGGGGGTGCCCTCGGCGACGAGCCGGCGGTCGAGCACCAGCACCCGGTCGCAGTGGCGGGCCTCGTCCAGGTTGTGCGTGGTGACGACGACGGTCGTCCCGGCCTCCGTCTCCTGGCCGACCACCTCGAGGATCCGCTCCTGACTGGCGAGGTCGAGGCCGGTGATCGGCTCATCGAGCAGCAGCAGCGGAGCGTGGCGGGCCAGCGCCTGGGCCACGAGGGCCCGCTGTCGCTGTCCACCCGAGAGCTCGCTGATCTGCCGGTGGAGGAGGTCGCCGACCTCGAGCCGCTCGACGGCGTCGTCGACGGCCGCCCGGTCGGCGGCGGAAAGCCGGCGGGGGAGCGGCGAGCGGTCGAAGCGGCCCATGCGCACCACCTCGGCGACGGTGAGCGGCAGCCAGCGGTGCTGGTGGTCCTGGGTCACGAGGGCCACCCGGGTTGCGGGGGAGACGACCTGCCCCGAATCCGGGATCAGCAGGCCGGCGAGGACCTCCAGGAGGGTGGTTTTGCCCGATCCGTTCGGCCCCACCAGCGCCGTCGAGGTTCCTGGCTCGAATGCGGTCGACACCGAGTCGAGGGCGATCCGCCCGCCACGCCGAACGGTGACGTCCTGGAGATTCAGGGGGCCCTTGGGCGCATTCATCATGAGAATGATTCTCGCCGGTGTGCCCCACCACCGCAACCCCGCAACCACGGCTACGGGCCGGCGCCCACCGGCGCCTATTCTCCTGCCCGTGACCAGCACCGAGATCGTCGTCGACAAGGATCCGGCCAGCGGCCTGGCCCTCGAGCGCCGTCCCCGCACCGACTTTCCCATCTACATCGGGCCGGCGACCCACCTTGCCGATGAGCGCGCCCGACTGTCGGCGCTGACCTGGGAGCACTTCGACGCCCACATGATGGGCGCCACCATCGGTGCCGAGCTCACGGGCATCGACCTGAAGGGCGACCTCCCACAGGCCGCCATCGACGAGATCGCCGCAGCCCTTGCCGCCTACAAGGTGGTCTTCTTCCGCGACCAGGCGTTCACGCCTGCGCAGCACGTGGCCTTCGCCCGAAACTTCGGTGAACTCGAGGTCCACCCCTTCATCCCCTCGAACACCGACCAGCCGGAGCTGGTGCGCTTCGAAAAAGACGTCGACACCACCGGCTACGAGAACCAGTGGCACCACGACGTCACCTGGCGGGAGTGCCCCTCGAAGGCCACGATCCTTCGGGCCATCCAGGTCCCGGAGGTCGGCGGCGACACCCTCTTTGCCGACATGTACGCCGCCTACGAGGTCCTGTCACCCGACACGAAGGCCGAGCTCGACGAGCTCGAGGTGGTCCACGACTTCGTCCAGGCGTTCGGGCACAACGTGCCGCCGGACCGTCTGGCGGAGATGCGCGAGCTCTACCCGGAGATGACGCACCCGGCCGTCTGCACCCACGAGGTCACCGGCCGCCCGTACCTCTACCTGAACCGGACCTTCGTCAACCGCTTCTCCGGGCAGACGCGTGCCGATTCGGTGGAACGCCTCGACCGGCTCTGCCGCCACAGCGACACGCCCGAATACCAGTGCCGGTTCCACTGGGAACCCGACTCGGTC
>CAJXIS010000186.1 GCA_913054115.1 uncultured Acidimicrobiaceae bacterium
CCACCGAGACCTACACTCTTTCCCTACACGACGCTCTTCCGATCTTGCCACCGAGGCGATCCGCGGCCCCGAGGTCACCTCGGCGGTCAGCGTCGTGGCTGCCATCGCCGACGTGCGTGTCGAGCTGGTCGAGCGCCAGCGGAGCTGGGTCGGGGAGCGGGGAGGCGGGGTCATCGAGGGCCGTGACATCGGATCGGTCGTTTTTCCCGATGCCCGCCTGAAGGTGTACCTCACGGCCACGGCGGAGGTGCGGGCACGCCGCCGGGCCGGCGAGACGGGTGACATCGACGTCGTGGCGGTCGCTGCCGACATCCGCCGTCGTGATGCCGCCGACAGCGGTCGTGCGGCCAGCCCCCTCGTCGCGGCCGACGGGTCGGTCACCCTCGACACCTCGGACCTCACGATCGACGAGGTGGTCGAGGCGATCGTGGCGTTGCTGCCATGAGCGACTTCGACCTCGAGCCAGGCGTGGTGCTGCGATGAGCGACTTCGACCTCGGGCGACAGATGAGCCGCATCGACCGGTTCACCTATCGGTTCTTCTGGTCGCTGCTGTGGCTGGTCGTCAAGGCGTGGTTCCGCTTCCGGGTGGTCGGCGGGGAGAACCTCCCGAAGGACGAGGCCTACATCCTCTCGCCGGTCCACCGGTCGTACCTGGACACGCCGGTCAGCGGCATGGTCACCTCCCGTCGCCTGCGGTTCCTCGGCAAGGAGTCGCTCTGGAACTCGAGGTTCGGCGGCCGGTTCCTCACCATCGTCGGTGGTTTCCCGGTCGAGCGTGGGACCGCCGACCGGGCGGCTCTGCGGGCCTGTCAGGAGGTGCTCGAGCGGGGCGAGCCGATGGTGATGTTCCCCGAGGGCACGCGGCGCTACGGCCCGGTCGTGCTGGCCGAGGACATGCACGCCGGTCCTGCATTCGTCGCGCTGCGGGCGGGCGTGCCGATCGTGCCGATGGGCATCGCCGGCACCGACCACGCCATGCCCGGCGGGTCAGCGTTCATCCGGCCCACCAAGGTGTACATGGTGGTGGGTGAGCCGCTGCGGCCGCCGGTGGTCGAGGGACGGGTTCCCCGTCGCGTGGTCGACGAGTTCACCGAGGAGTTGCGGCAGCGGATGCAGATGGTGTTCGACGAGGCGCAGCGCCTGGCGGGACGGCCGGCGCTGCCGCGGCCACCCGACGTGCCCGACGGGGACTGAGCGCTCAGATCCGGTCGAGCGCCGACAGGGCCTTCGACGCGCCGACAGAGCGGTCGTCGAAGTGGGCCACGGGTGGCGGCGCACCGAAGCCGAATCCGGCGAAGCCGCGGATGGCCGCCAGAAGGTCGCGGAGGTTGCGGGGGGGCGGGAAGTACTCGTCCTCCTCGGTGTGTCGCACGACCTCGATGCCGTCGGCAGGGGCGAGCGTGGCGAGCACCGCTTCGACGACCTCGTCGGGGGCCGAGGCGCCGGCGGTGACGCCGACCGTGCCGGAGAGGTCGTCGGGGAGCTCGTCGGCGCGGTTGATCCAGACC
The DNA here is from genome assembly GCA_913054115.1 of uncultured Acidimicrobiaceae bacterium. GTDB lineage: Bacteria > Actinomycetota > Acidimicrobiia > Acidimicrobiales > MedAcidi-G1 > S20-B6. Next base: position 1,511 of record CAJXIS010000186.1, read on the forward strand.
ACCCGTGGACAGCCGGCCTCCTCGGCGAGCTTGACGAGTGCCCTCGTGTTGGAGCTGTTGGTCGAGCCGATCACGACGACGGCGTCGCAGCGGTCGACCAGGTCGAGCAGCGCCCCCTGGCGGTTGGTGGTGGCGAAGCACAGGTCGCTGCGGCCCGGCGACCACAGGGTGGGCCAGCGTTCGTTGGCGGCGTCGAGGACGCCGGACCAGTCGCGGTGGCTGAGGGTGGTCTGGGCGAGCACCGCCACGTTGTCGCCGAGTTCGGGGAGTGCGTCGATCTCGTCGGGGTGCTCGACACGGTGCATGTTCTCGGGGGCGACGGCGATCGTGCCCACCGCCTCTTCGTGGCCCTCGTGGCCGACGTAGACGATCTGGAAGCCCTTGCGTGCCCGGGTCTTGACCTCGTGGTGGACCTTGGTGACGAGCGGGCAGACGGCATCGACCGTGTAGCCGCCGACTCCGTGTGCCTGCCGGACCACGTCGGGAGCCGACCCATGGGCGGAGAGCATGACCGGCGCCCCTGCGGGGACCTCGTCGATGTCCTCGACGAAGACCACGCCGAGGGCCTCGAAGCGCTCGACCACGAGCTTGTTGTGGACGATCTCGTGGTAGCAGTAGACGGGCTCGTCGAAGGCCCGGACCAGCCAGGTGAGGGCCTTGATGGCCATCTCGACGCCGGCGCAGAAGCCCCGCGGCTCGGCGAGCAGCACGCGACCGACTTCCATGGGGGCGACACTACCGGGCCGTTTCCGCTTGGACGGTCGGGTGGCACACCTACGTGTCCTTCGGCTCTCGCGGGACGGTCGGCGCAGGCGCCCTCGGTAGCCTTGGCGCCATGTCGGCCCCCGTGGTGGTCGCCGTCGCCCCCGAGTCGCCCGCAGAGCTGGCCGGGGTCGTGCCCGGTGACCGCATCCTCGCCATCAACGAACAAGTTCCCCGCGACGTCATCCAGTACCAGTTGCTGGTCGACGAACCGTCGCTGCTGCTCGACGTCGACCGCGGCGGAATGCGTTGCGAGATCGAGGTCGAGAAGGCTGCCGGCGCCCCACTGGGCGTCGAGGTCGACAGCCCGCTGTTCGACCGGGTCCAGACCTGTGACAACCACTGCGAGTTCTGCTTCATCTACCAACTGCCGCCGGGTATGCGCCGCAGCCTGTATCTCAAGGACGACGACTACCGCCTGTCGTTCCTGTACGGCAACTTCACGACGCTGACGCGCTTCACCGAGGCCGACCTCGAGCGGGTCGTCACCGAGCGGCTCAGCCCGCTCTACGTGAGCATCCACGCCACCGATCCGGGCAAGCGCACCGAGATGCTGCGCAACCGGCGGGGTGGCACGAGCCTGCGGTGGCTCCGGGTGCTCCTCGACCACGGCATCGAGGTCCACGGGCAGGTGGTGGTGTGCCCGGGCGTGAACGACGGCCTCTGGCTCGAGGACACGCTCGCCGGCGTCGCCGACCGCTTCAGCGACCTGACCAGCCTCTGTGTCGTGCCGCTCGGGGTGAGCCGGTACACCGACGAGGAGCGGATGCGGCCCCACACGGTCGACGAGGCGGCGTTCGTGGTCGACACGGTCGAGTCGTGGCAGCGGGTGTTCGTCGCCGCCCTCGGTCGGCGCCTCGTGTTCGCCGCCGACGAGTACTACCTGCTGGCCGGCCGCGACTTCCCGCCGGCCGAGGCCTACGAGGGCTTCCCGATGTACGAGGACGGGATCGGCATGGCCCGCTCGTTCGAACAGGGGTTCCTGGGCGACGGATCCGATGGCTCGGTCGGGCGGTCCTCCGGCTTCTTCCAGGCCGTCGACGGTGCGCCGGCCGCCGGCTACCGTGCGCCCCGCCTCGATGGCAACGGTTGCGGCGGTGCCACTCCGGTCCGGCTCGGCGTGCGGCGCGATGCCCCGATTGCGGTGCTGACCGGCGAGCTGGGCGCCCCCGTGCTCGGTCCGCTCGTCGAGGGCCTTGGCCGGTCCGGCATTCGTGTGCTGCCGGTCGAGAATCGCTTCTTCGGGGGCAACGTGGGCGTGACGGGCCTCCTGGTCGGCGAGGACCTCGCCCGTGTGCTCGCAGATCAGCCGGAGGGCCACCGGTACCTGCTCCCCGATGTCTGCCTCAGCGGCGGCCGCTTTCTCGACGGCCTGACGCTCGACGACCTCCCGCGTCCCGTGGAGGTCGTGGCGACCGACGGGGCTGCGCTCCGGGAGGCGCTCGCATGACCCCCGTGGTCGCCATCGTCGGTCGTCCGAACGTCGGCAAGTCGACGCTGCTCAACCGGATCATCGGACGGCGCGAGGCGATCGTCGAGGAGCGCCCCGGGGTGACCCGGGATCGCAAGGAGGTCGCCGCCCACTGGCAGGGCCGCCCCTTCACGCTCGTAGACACCGGTGGATGGCTGGCCGGCGGCGACTCGCTCGACCACCAGGTCAGTCGCCAGAGCGAGAGGGCGATCGCCGGTGCCGATGCCGTGCTGTTCGTGGTCGATGCGACCGTCGGGGTCACCGAGGACGACGATCGGGTGGCTGCGCTGCTGCGCGGCCGTGCCGACACCGTGATCGTCGTCGCCAACAAGGTCGATGACCGGGTGCACGAGGCGGCCAGCTGGGAGCTGCTCTCGCTGGGCCTCGGCGACCCGATGTTGGTGAGCGCCCTGCACGGAAGGGGCACCGGTGACCTGCTGGACCGCCTCGTCGACCTGCTTCCGGCCGAGGTCGAGGCCGACGATGGCGACGCATCCACGGAGCCAGAAGAGCCGCGGGTGCTCGGCGTGTCCATCGTGGGGCGCCCGAACGTCGGCAAGTCGACGCTGTTCAACCGGCTCATCGGTGAGGAACGGGCCGTTGTGCACGACCGTCCCGGCACCACACGCGACTCGATCGACACGGTCGTCGAGACCGACCACGGCCCGGTCCGCTTCATCGACACGGCCGGGATGCGCCGCAAGGCCAGGATCGACGAGAACACCGAGTACTACTCGATGGTCCGTGCGCTCAAGTCGGTCGACCTGTCGGATGTGGCTCTGCTGGTGATCGATGCCACGGTCGGTGTCACCCACCAGGATCAGCGCCTCGCCGAGCGTGTCGATGCGGCCGGCTGTCCGATCGTCGTGCTGCTCAACAAGTGGGACCTGTGCGACACGGAGCAACGGGAGGATGTCGCCGAGCAGGTGGGGCGCCGGCTCCACTTCGTGGGCGAGGCTCCCGTGTTGCGCATCAGCGCCCTGACGGGGAAGAACGTGGCGCGCCTCTGGCCGGCCCTGGCCGAGTCGATCGAGGACTACCGGACACGGATCCCGACCCGCCGGGTCAACGACGTGGTCCGTGCGGCGCAGGTCGAGCATCCGGCGCCGGCGGGGGCCCGGGTGCTCTACGCCACCCAGGGCGCCACCGATC
>CAJXIS010000187.1 GCA_913054115.1 uncultured Acidimicrobiaceae bacterium
CGCAAGCGCATGCGCAAGAAGAAGCACCGCAAGATGCTCAAGCGCACCCGCGCCAAGCGGATGCGGGGTCGGTAGCCGGCCTCAGGCCGACGGCACCATCTGCGGCACCGTCCGCACCACCCGCCGCTCCCCCCCCGGGTACCCCCCCTCCACGAACCAAGTACTGCCACTTCCCGCGAGGCGCGGCCGCTTTCCGGTCACGTCCGCCAGGTCGTCACGCCACCGCACGAGCTCGGGCACCAGGTCGATCGCAGCGGGCTCCAGGTCGTTGCCGTGGTCGCCGATCGGCCCCCCGAGGTCGTCCCAGCGGCGGTACACAGCCGGTGTCGAACAGGCCACGGGCGGCGTGAGCAGCGTGAACGTCCGCTCCTCGAACGACAGCGGCTCGACCACCTCACCCATGCCGCTCACCCGGGCCCGGCCCCCGACGATGCAGTAGGCCACATCGGCGCCGATCGAAGCCGCCTCGACCAGGTCGTCGAAACCGGCCCAGCGCAGGATCGCAGCCGCATCCGACGAGCCGCCCCCGAGGCCCGCACCCGCAGCAACGGCCTTCTCGATGCGGACATGCGCCATCCGGCCGGCGAGCCGAAGGGCCCGGCCCACCAGGTTGTCGTCGAGGCCCATGTCCAGGCCGATGTCCATGCCGCCACCTCCGCCCACGATCTCCAACCCATCCGCCCCGTCGCCCTCGCGGACCACCAGCCGGTCGCCGAGGTCGAGGCTGACCATCTCGGCATCGATCTCGTGGAAGCCGTCCGGGCGGACTCCCGTGACGCGCAACGACAGCGTGAGCTTCGCCGGCGCGAACAGCTCGGTGCTCACCGTGCCACTCCCCCAGCGATGGCCGCCCACTGCACGAGGTCGAGTTCCTCGGCACGCAGCGTCGGATCCACCCCGGCGGCCACGAGCCCCGCCTCGTCCACGAGATCCCGGAGGGCGCCCCGCAGCATCTTGCGCCGATGCGCGAAGCCCGCCCGCACGAGCCGGAACAACACGTCCGGATCGGCGTCGACGGCCGGCTCCGGTCGTCGCATGATGTCGATGAGCGCCGAGTCCACCCGCGGCCGGGGCAGGAAGACCGACGGGGGCACCCGGCCGACCTTCTTCGCCGTTGCGTGGTAGGCCACCTTCACCGACGGCAGGCCATAGGCGTCGTCGCCCGGGCCCGCGACCAGCCGGTCGGCGACCTCGAGCTGCACCATGACGACGAGGCGGGTGATCGCAGGCACGTCGTCGAGCAGGTCGCAGATCAGGGGCACCGACACGTTGTACGGGAGGTTCGCCACCAGCGTCCACGGCCCGTCACCGAGCAGCGCCCCCCAGTCGACCTTCATGGCGTCGGCATGCACGATGCGCAGGGACTCCTGTTCGCCGGCCACCTCCCCGAGCACCTCGACCAGCACGTCGTCGATCTCGACGGCCGTCACCTCGGCACCCGTCTCGAGCAGTGCAAGGGTCAACGCCCCCACGCCGGGGCCCACCTCGACCACGCTGTCGCCGGGTCCGACCCCGGCCAGTTCGGCGATGCGGCGGACCGTGTTGGGCTCGACGACGAAGTTCTGCCCCAACGAGCGCTTGGGCCGGATCCCGTAGCGGTCGAGGAGCCCGCGAACCTCGGTCCGGGTGAGAGTCACCCGGTCAGGCTACGGCAGGTAGCGGCCGCACACCGGCCACTGACCACGACCCCGGAGGTCGTAGAGGGACTGCGCCATGACATCCTGGTCAGCCGGCGCCACCTGGGCAGGGTCGAGGCCGACGAGGCGCGGGTGGTAGATCCCGGCGATCCAGTCCCAGGTGACCTGGCCGAACTGGTAGGCGCCCCGGTAGTTGCCGGTGGGGCTGATCGCCCCGTAGCTGCCGCTGGCCTCGCAGTAGCGCAGGGCCTCCCACTGCTCAGCGGTCGGACCGACCTCGTCGGGCGTTGTGTCGGAGGGGATCGTGGTGGTCGGGCCCGGCGTGGCGATCGCCTCGAAGCGACGGTCCTCCTCTTCGGTCCGCAGACGTGTCCGTTCCTCCTGGCGCTCCGCCTCGGCCTGCTTGGCCTCGAGGAACACGTGAAGTACCTGACGGGTGGCGAACTCGGCCTCTGCGACCTCGGCGGCGAGTGCGAGCGCCTCCACCTCGAACAGCCGCCCCTGTTCCGCCATCCCTTCCGACTCGAGTCGAGCCGTGTCCAGGGAGACCCTGCCCGAAGAAGCACCGACGCCGGCATCGTCGGGGACCACGGACACGGCGTCTTCCACCGTCTCGGCCAGCGCATCGTCGACCGTATCGGTGACCACCGGTGTCGAAGATGCACCGCTGTCGAGGTCGGGGGCGCGTTCGGGCGCGGCAGCAGCGGCCACCTCGGTGGCCGCGCCGGGTGAGTTCGGGTTCTCGAAGACGAACATCGGCAGGGCTGCGACCGTGGCGAGGGCCACGACGAGCACCCGCCATCGTTCGACGGTGGGCTTGGCTTCCAGAGCTCTGATTCCTTTCCCCTCTGGTGGCGACCGTCGCTGGTCGCCAGTGCCAGAGGGAAACTTAGGAAGGCATGCACGGGTGACGCAACACCCAATTCAAGAACCGCGCGTGAGCCGCCACGCAGCGCGCGAGGCTTTCCCCGATACTTCGTCGACTACGCCAAATCGAGCCGGTAGAAATCACACGCGGTGGCAAACGTCGCAGCGGCAACCTCGTCCACGGTGCAGCCCATCGCCTCGGCGACCGCCGCCCCGACGTGGGTGACGTTGGCCGGCTCGTTGGTCTGTCCCCGATGCGGAACGGGCGCCAGGAAGGGCGAGTCGGTCTCGACGAGCGCCCGCCCGAGCGGACAACCGGCCGCTGCATCCCGGACGTCACCGGCACCCTTGAAGGTCACGATCCCCGAAAACGAGAGCAGCGCTCCCCGTTCGAGGCACGCCGCCCCCTCGTCGGGTCCACCCGTGAAGCAGTGGAACACCGTGCGCTCCGGCACCCCCTCGGCGTCGAGCACCGCGAAGGTCTCCTCCCACGCCTCCCTGGTGTGGATCACGAGGGGCATCCCCCGCTCGTTGGCCAACGCCACCTGGGCGGCGAACACGTCGACCTGGACATCGCGCGGCGAGTGGTCGTAGTGGAAGTCGAGGCCGGCCTCGCCCACCGCCACCACGACGTCGTCGTCGAGCAACTCGGCGATACCGGTCAGGCCGAACCGGGCCTCATGCGGGTGCACGCCGACGGTCGCCCACACACCATCGAACCTGCGGGCCGTCTCGATGGCCGCCCGGCTCTCGGCAAGGTCCGTCCCGATCGTGACCATCCCGACGACCCCGGCCTCTCCGGCACGTTGGACCACCTCGACGGCGTCGTCACCCAGATGGCAGTGGCTGTCGAACCAGCGAAGGTCCGATCCGGCGGTCACCCCGACTCGCCGGACTCATCGACCTGGTCGGCGAGGAGGGCCTCGACATCGACCTTGGCGAACAACGGGGTCGGCTTGCCGATCGGCCGACCCGGCGTCAGTTCGGGGCGGTACCAGCCCTCCACCGACCCGAGCACCTCCTCGAGCGCAGCCGAAGAGAACGGCAGGTAGGGGGCGAACCCCACCCGCACACCGTTGACGGCATCCAGCGCCGTGCCGAGCACCACCCGTGCCCGGTCAGGATCGGTCTTGGCGAGCTTCCACGGCTCGGTCGCATTCAGGTAGGCGTTGACGCTCGCCGCCGCCTCCATCGCCGTTCGGAGCGCCGCGCGAAGCTCGACCCGGTCGATGTGTCCGGCGGCAGCCTCCAGGGCCGCATCGACCCCGGCGAGGAGCACCAGGTCGGCATCGGTGCGGTCACCGGGCTCCGGCACGGCACCATCGCACCTCGCGTGCACCATCGACAGCACCCGGTTCACGAGGTTCCCCCACGTGGCGACGAGTTCTTCGTTGATGCGCCGGCCGATCTCCTCGACCGAGACGTCGGTGTCGCTCTGCTCGGGAAACGACGCAGCTAAAGCGTAGCGCAGGCCATCGGGCTCGAAGAGCCGGAGTCCCTCGCCGATCGTCAGGCCCACCCCCCTGCTGGCCGACGCCTTGCCGCCCTTGAACGTCAGGTACTGGTTGGCCGGCACGTCGGTCGGCAGGTTCAGGCCGCCGTATCCCAAGAGCATCGCCGGCCAGATGATCGTGTGGAACGGGATGTTGTCCTTGCCGATGAAATAGACGGACCGGGCGTCGTCGCCCTCCCACCAGTCGCGCCACGCCTCGGGGTCGCCCTGCCGTTGCGCCCACTCCTTGGCGGCCGACAGGTAGCCGATCACCGCCTCGAACCAGACGTAGATGCGCTTGCCCTCGCCGAAGTCGTCGACGGGCACCGAGACGCCCCAGTCGAGGTCACGGGTGATGGCCCGATCCTGGAGCCCCTCCTCGATCCAGCCCTTCGAGAAGTTGAGGACATGGCGCCGCCAGCCCTCACGGCCGTCGAGCCAGTCGCCGAGCTCGTCCCCGAACTCGGAGAGTCGCAGGTAGAAGTGCTCGGTCGTGCGCAACTCGGGCGTGGCCCCCGAGATCTTCGAACGGGGATCGACGAGTTCCTCCGGGTCGAGGGTGCGACCACAGTCCTCACACTGGTCACCCCGCGCCTCGGTGTAGGCGCAATGTGGACAGGTGCCCTCGATGTAGCGGTCGGGCAGGAAGCGGCCGGCCTCGGCGTCGAAGTACTGCTCGCTGACCCGCTTGTCGATGTGGCCCTTCTCGAGCAACCGCAGGAACACATCGTGTGTGACGGCAGCGTGGTTCTCGGTGCCGGTCGACGTGTAGCAGTCCCACGAGATCGCCAAACGCTCCCAGGCCTCCAGGAACTCGTCGTGGTACCGGGCGACGATCTCGGCCGGCGTGACCCCCTCGGCGTCCGCCCGCACCGTGATGGGGGT
>CAJXIS010000188.1 GCA_913054115.1 uncultured Acidimicrobiaceae bacterium
GCATGCCGAGGTAGGTCATGTCCCAGCGGCTGTCCTCGAGAATGTCGTCGAGGAGCAGGCCCAGGTGGGTGTTGCACGGGTACTTGATGCCGTCGAGCTTCTGGTCGAGGTACTGGGCGAAGACCTCGACGTGGCGGGCCTCGTCCATGACCTGGGTGGCGGCGTAGTACTTGGCGTCGATCCACGGGACCGTCTCGACGATCTTGGCGGTGCACAGCAGGGCGCCCTGTTCGCCGTGCATGAACTGCGAAAGGCTCCAGTTCATGGACTCGACGCCGACCTCGGCCCACTCCTCCTCGTTGAACTTGTGCATTGGCGATTCGGGGTTCTCGGCGAAGTACTGCACCTCCAGCGGGTCCGCGGGGGCGAGGGTCTTGTAGGGGTCGACGTCGATGGACCAGTCCAGGTCGGTCTGGCCGTTCCACTGGGAGGTCTTGGCCTTCTCGTAGAGCTTGTCGAGCCGCGGCCGCTCGGCCTTCTCGTAGCTCCACGTGAAGATGGCGTCGGCGTTGTCCTCGACGGCATGGATGACCGACGTGACGTCGTCGTTCCAGACGGAGAACTCGGAGATCCGGTCGGGATCGTTGGCGTACTCGGCCAGGTCGATGACGTAGTCGGGACTCGGTTCGGTGGTGGTCACTGGGGGTCTCCTGTTTGCTGTGAATGCTCGGGAATCGGTGAAGTCGGGTCGAGGGTCTGCGCCACGGGCACCGCCACGGCGGCGATGACGCGGTCGATGACGGTGGTCCAGGCCTCGGTGCTGGGCAGCTCGAGGCCCATTGCCCGGGTGAGGGTCATGCCGAATCCGATGGCGTGGGCGAGGCGGACGGTGGCGAGGCGGTCGAGGTCGGGGTCGACCAGGCCGTCGGTGGTGGCCTCGTCGAAGAGCTTGGCCAGTCGGGCGTCCTCGTCCTCGACGCGGCGGCGGATGGCGCCGGCCAGCTCGGGGTCGCGGCGTCCGGCGACGATGGCTTCGAGGAGGAGGCCGTAGCCGGTGGGAAGTTCGTCGAGCAGGTGGCTTCCGAGGGATGCCAGGACGTCGGTGGCGGACTCGCCGGCGTGGTCGGACCGGAGCAGCCGCTCGATCTCGTCGGGGACGTGGTGGTCGACGGCGTCGAGGAGGAGTGCGGCCTTGCCGCTGTAGCGGCTGTAGATGGCGCCGGTGGTGACGCCGGCCCGTCGGGCGATCTCTGCGACGCCGGCCTTCTCGTAGCCCTTCTCGGCGAAGACCTCGGCAGCGGCGTGCAGCAGGCGCGCCGTCAGGGGATCTCGCTCGACCCGGCGAGGGGTGTGCTCTGAGACGGCTTGGGTCATGCGGGAATAATAACCATCATTATCGACCTGTCAAGCCGGGACGGGCCTGCCGGGGGCTGGCCGTTTGGTGCACCCCGCCTAGTCTCCGCCCCATGGAGGGCCACACGGAGGCGCGCGTTCGTCTCGAGATCGAGGGCCCGATCGCCACGATCACGAACGACAATGCCGACAAGCACAACGCCTTCGACGACGCCATGGACCTGCGCCTCTTCGAGATCCTGGGCGAGTTGAAGGCCACCCCCGAGGTACGGGCGGTCATCTGGCGGGGCGAGGGTCGCTCGTGGTCGTCGGGCCGTGACGTCTCGGCCATCGGCGTGCCCCTGACCGCCGACGAGCATGCGTCGCTCATGCGACGAGGCCACGACGGCATCCAGCAGCTCTGGGAGCTCGAGGCGCCGGTCATCGTGGCGATCCAGGGCTGGGCCATCGGCGGTTCGTTCCAACGGGCCCTGATGTGCGACATCCGGGTGGCCGCCGAGGACGCCCGCTTCATGCTCCCCGAGCTCGGACACGGGGTCATCCCCGACACCGGAGGCATGGGGGTGCTCTACGAGATGTGCGGCCACGGCCTCGTCAGCGACATGGTGCTCACCGGACGTCGGCTCGACGCCGAAGAGGCCCTCCGCTACGGGATCGTGTCCCGGGTGGTGCCCAACGACGCGCTCGACGCCACGGTGCGTGAGATGGCAGAGGCGATCGCGGCGGCGCCTCCCCTGGCCGTCTCCCTCGCCCGGCAGGTCATCGGCGGCCTGGCCCGGCCGGACATCGCCGCATCGATGGCCGACGAACGCGCCTTCCAGACGCGCCTCAACCAGGAGCGGGGCCAGGCATGAGCAGCGAGTCCGGCACTCCTGGCCTGCCTGCGCCACCGCCGACAGGCACCAGCGCCCTGCCCGCCGGCACCTACGACGGCGACACGGTTTTCGTGACCGGTGGTGGCACCGGCCTCGGCAAGGCCATCGCCATCGAGTTCGCCCGACTGGGGGCGTCGATCGTCGTGGCCAGCCGCAGTTCCGACCACCTCGCCGCCGGCCGGGCGGCCATCGAAGCGGTCGGCGCCGAGGTCGAGGTCGTCGAGTGCGACATCCGCGATGCCGAGGCGGTCGGTGCCGCCTTCGACGCCGCCGAGGACCGCTTCGGCCTGCCCCGGGTGCTCGTCAACAACGCCGCAGCCAACTTCCCGTCGCCAGCCGAGGACCTGTCGCCCAACGCCTGGCGCACGGTCGTCGACATCACGCTCAACGGCACCTTCCTGGTGAGCCGCGAGTTCGCAAGGCGCCACCTCGCTGCCGGTTCCCCTGCGTCGATCGTCAACGTGGGGGCCTCGTACGCATGGACGGGTGGACCGGGCTTCGCCCACTCGGCCGCCGCCAAGGCCGGGGTGAAGAACCTGGTCGAGACGCTCGCCGTCGAGTGGGGGCCTTTCGGCATCCAGGTCAACGGGCTGGTGCCGGGCCTGTTCCCCCACGAGGACATGACCGACGACATTCGGGAGGGACTCGAGCAGGCAGGCGGACCGATGGACGGCCATGCCGATCGCCAGCCGGCCCTCCGGGTCGGCGAGCGCCGCGAGCTGGGCTGGGCCGCCACCTTCCTCGCCTCGCCCTACGCCCGCTTCATCTCCGGCCACACGCTCGTGGTCGACGGCGCCAACTGGCAGCGTCGCACCCTCGCCAATCCACCCATCACCACCGTCCGCGACCAGTTGGGCCGCGGCGCGTTCCTGCTCGAAGACTGAACACCGGACCAGGGAGACCCCCCATGCACAGCGCCGTCTGCATCTTTCCGACCGAGTACGCCATCGGACCGGTCGAGTTGGCGACCGCCCTCGAGGAGCGGGGCTTCGAGTCGCTGTGGGTGGCCGAGCACAGCCACATTCCGGTCGAGCGGGCCTCGGCATGGCCCGGCGGTCCCGACATGCCGCAGATGTACTACGACACGATGGATCCGTTCGTCTGGCTGACGGCGGCCGCCACCGCCACGCAGCGCCTCAAGGTGGGCACCGGCATCTGCCTGGTCGTCGAGCGCGACCCGATCCACACGGCCAAGCAGGTCACCAGCCTCGACGTGCTCTCCGGAGGCCGGTTCCTGTTCGGCGTCGGCGCAGGCTGGAACCGGGAGGAGATGGCCAACCACGGCACCGACCCGTCGCGGCGCTTCGGGCTGCTGCGGGAGCGCATCGAGGCCATGCAGGCCATCTGGGCGGCCGACGGCGCCGAGTACCACGGCGACCAGGTCGATTTCGCGCCCATCCACCAGAATCCGAAGCCGGTGCAGGTGCCGCATCCGCCGATCCACGTGGGCGGCGTGTTCCCCGGCGGCCTCGAACGGGCCGTCCGCTACGGCAACGGCTGGATCCCGATCGCCGGACGGGGCGACGACGGCTTCGATCCGGCGGCGGTCGTGGCCCAGAAGGATGAGGCCTGCGAGCGGGCCGGCCGTGATCCTGCCGAGGTGGAGGTCAGCATCTTCTACGCCCCACCCGAGCGGGCTGCGGTGGAGGCCATGGTCGAGGCCGGTATCAGCCGGGCCCTGTTCGGCCTGCCGCCCGCAGGTGCCGACGAGGTGCTCCCCCTCCTCGACCAGTTCGTCGAGGCGACCCGGGGTTAGTAGTTCTCGGGGCTGGCTCTCGGGGCTGGCTCTCGGGGTCAGTTCTGGCTCGGCTCGATCGCCGAGTCGACCGTCAACTCCTCGGCTTCGATCGAGAAGTCCTCGTACTGGATGATCCCCATCTCGCCGAACCGCTCGCGCAGCCAGCCGTCGCGGTGGTCGAGCAGGCCCAGCTTCTTGCAGTTGGGGACGATCTTGGAGAAGATCAGGTGCTGGAAGCGCTGCTGGGTCCGGGTCGGCGGAAGCAGCGCCTCGATTTCTTTGTTCGACACGCCGAACGACGGCCACAGTTCGGCATTCAGCGAGCGGCGGCGCATCAGATCGCACGCCTCGTAGGCGAACTCCTGGCGCTCCCGGAACGCATCGGACGGCAGGTCGTCGTAGATCTCCTGGAGCGAGAGGATGCCGAAGGCCACGTGCCGGGCCTCGTCGGCCATGATGTAGCGGATCATCTGCTTGAGCAGCGGGTCCTGGGTCGTGCCCATCATCATGCCGAACGCCGCCAGGGCGAGGCCTTCGACCACGACCTGCATGCCGAGGTACACGAGGTCCCACTGAGAGTCCTGGAGCAGCTGGTCGAGCAGGGTCTTGAGGTTCTCGTTGATCGGATAGGTGGTGGGCATCTTCTCATCGAGGTACCGGTGGAACGCCTCGACATGGCGAGCCTCGTCGACCACCTGGGTGGAGGCGTAGTACTTGGCGTCAATCCATGGCACCGACTCGACCAGGCGGGAGGCGCACATGAGGGCCCCCTGCTCGCCGTGCAGGAACTGGCTCAGCGAGGCGCACTGGGAGTGGACGGCGAAGTCGATCCAGCGGTCCTCGTCCCAGTCGGCGACCGGTGAGCGGGGAACCTCGGCCAGTGCCCGGCCCGGAAAGCCCGGGGGAACACCGGTCGCTTCGGCCTGGAGGGCGACCAGACGCCACGGATCCACCGGAGTCGACCAGTCGA
>CAJXIS010000189.1 GCA_913054115.1 uncultured Acidimicrobiaceae bacterium
CCTCGTCGGGTGCGGTCATGCCCGAGAAGAGTTCCGCCGGGTCGGGAGTACGGCCGGGGCCCCACCGTTGGACGCCGCCGCGGCCATCGACCCACTCGCCGCTGCCGTCGGGACAGAGCTGGCCACGGGTGCCGTTCGCATACACGACTCGCGAGCAGCCGCTGCCCGGATCGACGAACTGGTCGACCGGGTCGCCCCCGAAGAAGTCAGCGGCAATGGTCTGCTCTGTGGTCCGGTCGCGGGACGGGTCGAAGTCCTCGAAGCCGAGGTCGACCACCTGCGCCTTGAACTCCCAGTTGTCGAGTTCGTCGGCTTCGACCTCGTCGAGCACGTCGTAGAACGAGTCGCCCTCCGCGCTGACGACCCCCTCGACGAAGTCCTCGAGGTAGATCTCCCGGGTCTCCGTCTCGAGCTCGAGTTCCTCGGCTCGGATCTGCTCGGGGAGCTCGACGGGTGCGGTGTATTCGACCTCGAAGGTCGTGTCGATCTGCACGTCCTGCTGCTCGTCGCTGCGTTCGACCTCGATCTGTTGGGTGATGGTGCCCGTTTCGTCCTTGTAGTCGAGTTGGGTCGATTCTTCGGTGACGGAGATCTCGATCTCGAGGTCCGCCGGCTTCTCGACGACGATGTGTTCGGTCGCGGTGGCGATCGAGACGGTGGCGGCCGTGCCGGTGGCGACTTCGAGGGCCAGGTCCTGCGTCTCCTCGGAGATCTCGAAGCCGATTGAGCCGGCTGCTTCCAACTCGATGGAGGCGACACCCGTCTCCGTCTGCACGGCGATGAAGGCCTCGGACCCCGTCTCGATATCGACCTCGGACGCATCGACCCGGATGATGGCGGTCGAGACGCCGAACGAACCACGGATCGAAGCGACGACGCCGCCCTCGCCGGGCACCGCCTCGTCACCCTGCAACGACGTGCCGTCGGCGTGCTTGACCGTCCAGTTTCGATCAGCACTGGTGATGGCGAGGAGGAACCCCTGGCCTCCTTCACCGCTTCCGGCGCCGGAGAACGGCTCAGGGAACGGCGCTGTCCGGGAGCTGATGGGCGTCAGGTCGATGGTGCCCTGTCCGCCGCTCCAGGCGTCGGCGGCCTCGTCGGGGTTGGTGGCGGCGAAGGCGAACACCCAGGTGTCCTCCTTGACGTCCATGTCGATCCAGCGGAGTTCGCCCGGCCAGTTGGGGTCGTAGATGTAGACCCGGACATTGGTCCGATCGACCCACTCGAGCCGGTAGGGGAGGACGCTGTGGCCTCCGTGGGAGGAGTAGATGCCGATCGTGTACTGCTCGTTGCGCGGATCCGAGAGGGAGCGACCCAACTCGGCGACGATCGCCTTGATCGGCTGTGCCCGCCACTGCGCAGTGGCGTCGATGACATCGCCGAGGAACTGGGTGGCGAAGAGGCGGGAGAGCGAGCGCTCGACCAGGCGGTCCTTGCGCACGTCGAAGGCACCGGGGTCCGTGCGGACCAGGAAGCGGTCGAGGATCGCAACGGTCATGCCCTCGCAGACGCCCCCGGACATGGCCTGGGCGACCATGTTGATCCATTCCTTGGCGGCCGGCGTCGGGGTGCACCCGCCCTCGGTGGAGCCGCAGACGGCCTCGGCACCGAACAGGGCGATGGCGTCGGCGGTGCTGAACTGTTGCGCGGTGTTGGCGGCGTAGTTGGCGAAGGACCAGCCGTGCGACTCGATCTCGAAGCCGAGGGAGCGTCCGCCGTCGTCGGTCTCGGTGGCGGCCTCGGTCTCCACCCAGAGCTCTTCGAAGACCCGGTCGGCCTCCTCCTCGCTCATGATGTCGATCGTCGAAGGGGTGCTGCCCTCACCTCCTCCACCGCCACAACCCGCAGCCAGCAGTGCGAGCGCGATGAGTGCGTGCCATGACCGGCCCCACGCTCCGCCCTCGTACGTCAACGTTTCCCCCTGCCTGCCTAGGGCAAACATCCTTGCAGATGGACCCAGCCACCGCCACCGGAATGAAGACGGAGAGCGTGAATCCGGAAACGGCGCCGACTGTGACGGCAATCACCTCCCACATCGTGGGAAAGTTCTGTTCTGTACGTTGTGGATCGTTAGGATGACGGGGACGTCCTCAGAAGGGTCGCGCAGATCGCTGCAACTCACAGCCGACAGCGCCCACCCCGGATGCCTCTCATGCCTCTGCCTCCCTCCCTCCGCCTGTTCGCCGCGCTGGCGGCCGTGCTGGTCCTCGGGGCCGGTTGTGGTTCGACGGACCTCGGCTCCCCGATATCCGGTGGCCTCAGTGCGCCTACCACCACGACGACGACCACGGTCGCTCCTCCGACCTCGACGACGACCACGGTCGCTGCTCCGACCTCGACGACCACCACGACGGTCGCTCCCACCACGACGGTCGCTCCCACCACGACGGCTCCCCCGAAGATGGAGTTCGTCGCCCACCGTCCGGCGGTGAAGCCCGATGAGGTCGATCGCCCAGCGGGCCCTCCCACACTGCGTCAGCTGATCCAGACCTACCTCAAGCCCGAGGACCACGGCTGGGCCGAGGAGGTGGCGTTCTGCGAGTCGAGCGCCCTGCCCGACGATGTGTTCAGCTTCTCCGTCAACAAGTCGAGTCGTGCCACGGGCTGGTTCCAGCACCTCCCCAAGTTCTGGGAGGAGCGCACCGAGGCGGCGGGAATCGGGGGCGCATCGATCGCCGACCCGGTCGCCCAGGTGCAGATCGCCGCATACCTCCTCTACGAGACATCGGGCGGCAGGCACCACTGGGTGCAGTCGAAGGGCTGTTGGGGCAGTAGCCACAGCCACAGCCGCTAGTTGGACTCGGCCGCCCCCGGTCCGACCCGAGGCGACCAAAATCGTCCTGCATCGGCCGTTAGGGTGCCGGCCGTGACCGTGCTCGAACTGGCGGGGCTTCGCAAGGAGTACCGCACCTTCCGCGCCGAACCCACGCTCGCCGTGGACGGCCTCGACCTCGTGATCGAGCATCCCGGCACGGTCGTGGGCTTCCTCGGCCCGAACGGTTCCGGCAAGACAACCACGATCCGCTGCATGCTCGGCCTGATCCGTCCCACGGCCGGCACCGTCCGCCTGCTGGGCGAGAAGATGCCGTCCGGAGCTGCGGCCGCCATCCGTCGGGTCGGTGCGCTGGTCGAGCAGCCCAAGTTCTTCGGAGACTTCACCGGGCGCCGCAACCTGCGCCTGCTGGCCCGGATCGGCGGCTACTCCCGTTCGGACATGGACCGCGTGCTCGAACTGGTGGGCCTGACCGACGCTGCCGGCATGAAGTTCCACAAGTACAGCTTTGGCATGAAGCAGCGTCTCGCAGTCGCGGCGACCCTGCTCAAGGACCCCGACCTCCTCGTGCTCGACGAACCCGCCAACGGCCTCGACCCTGCAGGCATCGTCGAGATGCGGCGCATGCTGCGCGACCTCGCCGATTCGGGGAAGACGGTATTCGTCTCCAGCCACCAGTTGGGCGAGATCGAACAGGTCTGTGACCGGATCGTGATCATCAACCACGGCAGGGTGGTGGCCGCCGGCTCGGTCGACGAGGTCATGGCATCGGGGACGCAGGACCGGGCCGTTGTCCAGGTCGAACGAGTCGATTCCGCACTGGCCGTGCTGCTGGCCGCCGGCTATGAGGCAGCCGGTGGCAGCCGTCCCGGGACCGTCGTCGTCGAGTCGCCTCCCGAAGACACCTCCTCCATCACCCGGACGCTCGCCGACCAGGGCATCTACCTGCAGGGCCTGCGGATCGAGGGCCAGAACCTCGAAGAGGTCTTCCTGGCGCTCACGGACGGGGAGTCCGGCGCATGAGCTTCCTGCGCCTCCTCGGCAGCGAACTCGAACGCTTCCTCGCCCGCCGCCTGGCCCGCGGCCTGGTGCTCACGGTGCTGGCGATCGGCGCACTCGTCGGGGTGCTGGTGTTCATCAACTCGCATCCCGATACGTGGAACAGTGGCTTTCGGGCGACCGATCTCCTGTCTGGCTTCGGCGGCGATATCACGGACTGGTCGGAACAACGGCCGACGCGATCAGGATTCGTCGAGGACGGGTACGGAAATTGGGGGAACTACCCCTACCCGGGTCTCGAAGGCATCGTCGGCGGGATCGGGATGACCGTGGCGCTGCTGTTCGGGGGCGTCGTCGGCGCCTCGTTCCTCGGTGCGGAATACCGCTACGGCACCATCGAGCAGGTCCTGCTCTGGGAGCCGCGGCGCCACCGCCTGCTGGCCGCCAAGTACCTGGTCGCGTTCCTCGGCTCGGCCCTCATCACGATGTTCGCCATCGCCTGCTTTTCTGCCGCCCTCTGGCCGGCGGCGGTCTGGCGCGGTACCACGGCCGGTGTCGATGGCCGGTTCTGGCTGGACCTGGCATCGGTCATTCTCCGCACGGGCATCGTGGCGGGGCTCTTCGGGATCATTGCCGCCACCGTGGCCCTGATGACCAAGCACACGACAGCAGCGATCATGGGCATGCTCGGCTACAACATCGTCGCCGGAATCGTCATTGCGCTCTGGCTCCAACGCTTCCACCGGTGGGATCCGCTCCAGAACGCCGTCGCTTTCATCACCGAGGGTGACGCCGGCAAGATGGTCAAGGATCAGGGTTGGGAGATCGTGTCGTCGCACACCTACCTCTCGGCGGGCGCACTCCTGGCCGCCTACGCGGCGGTCTTCGCGGCGGCCGGCATCGTCGTGTTCCGCCGCCGCGACGTCACCTGATGGGCGTGAACGTGCTCGGCGGCGAACTGGTCGACTGCAGCCACGAACCGCTCACCGGCTTCTACCGGGACGGTTGCTGCAACACCGGTGCCGATGACCTCGGCGTCCACACGGTCTGCGTCGTCATGACCGCGGAGTTCCTCGAGTTCTCGGCCGGGGCCGGCAACGAC
>CAJXIS010000190.1 GCA_913054115.1 uncultured Acidimicrobiaceae bacterium
ATTCGCATGATCATGCACATGATCATAGCCACACCCACGACCACGACCACGAGCGCCACGATCCCGACGACCACCACGACGCTGCCGTCACTGCCCACGATCCCCGCGGTACTCACCTACGAGACATGGGTCGCCTTCGTGGACGGGGTCCACGATGTCGTGCTCGCACACCCCGACCTCATGTACGCCACCTATGCATGGTGGTCCGATCTGGAACCCCGCGGGACCACGGCCGTCATCGCTGCTCGCAACGGCCGGAGGAGCCAGGCAGCCGCCGCACTCGGAGAACTCACCGACAGCCCGATGATCCGTCTCCAGGAGTGCCACCGGCCGGACCTCGAACCCGACGCCCCACGCTCGGCG
This sequence comes from uncultured Acidimicrobiaceae bacterium, assembly GCA_913054115.1. GTDB lineage: Bacteria > Actinomycetota > Acidimicrobiia > Acidimicrobiales > MedAcidi-G1 > S20-B6. The sequence goes on from CAJXIS010000190.1 coordinate 364, forward strand.
TCCACGCACATCTCCGGCGACCCTCTCTATCCACAGGCCGCCGACGTCAGCATCGGACTCACCTGTCTCGGTGAGGTCTGGGTGGACCGGCGCGCCTGGGATCCTGACGGCACCGACATCCTCGACGAGTTGGTCCCCGGGCAGCGCTGACCCGGAGGACTCGCACACGGCCTCGTCCTCGGCGCCGAGTTCAACCCCGTCGGAATCCCGACAATGGACATCGCCCGAGAGGACTGGGATGTGGATCCAGAGATCCTCGAGGAGGGCTTTCTCATCATCCCGTTCAAGACCATCGACACGGGCTTCTTCGCACATGTCGAAGACGCTCCACTACGGTCCGGGGATGGATGACGCCGACCACGACGGGCCGTATGGCGAGGCCGCCACGTATGAGCGGCACGGGCACGTGGCCACCATCACCTACAACCGGCCCGAGGCGCTCAACGCCGTCAACGGCGCCCTGCGGCGTGACCTCAACGCCGCCTGGGAGCGGTTCGTCGCCGACGAGGAGGCCTGGGTCGGGATCGTCACCGGCGCCGGCGACAAGGCGTTCTGTGCCGGCGCCGACCTGAGGGACGGCACCGGATCGACCGGCGATTTCCCCGGCACCTTCTGGGAGATGCCCACCGTCAACTCCTTCGAGTCGGGCCTCGAGGTGTTCAAGCCCACCATCGCCGCCGTCAACGGCCACTGCATCGGCTACGGGCTGACCGCCGTCGTCGCCTGCGACTTCGTCATCGCCGCCGACCACGCAACCTTCTCCTGGCCCGAGGTCACCATCGGCATCCCCACCATCATCGGCGCCATCCGCATGCCCCGGAAGGTCGCATGGGCCGACGCCATGGAGCTCCTCCTCACCGGCGAGCCCATCGACGCCGAACGGGCGAAGGAGATCGGCCTGGCCTGGAAGGTCGTGCCCGGCGACCGGCTCATGGACGAGGCCAGGGCGCTCGCCGAGCGTCTCTGTCGGGCCGCCCCGCTGGCCGCCAGGGCCACCAAGGAGGTGGCGACGCGCACCGCCGCCATGTCCTGGACCGAGGCCGTCCGGTTCGGCGAGACCATGCGCCGGGTGGCCGCCGTCACCGACGACGCCGCCGAGGGGCGCCGGGCATGGTCCGACAAGCGCCCGCCCGAATGGCAGGGTCGCTAGGCGCCAATGCCAGAATCCTGTCCCACTGCACGACGAACCCGGAGACTCACATGAAAGTCGGCATCATGTTCGCCAACGCCGGACCCTTCGGCAGCGCCGAGGGCTGTACCGCCATCGCCACGCATGCCGAGGCTGCCGGCTTCGATGCGATCTGGACCGTCGAACACGTCGTGTTCCCCGAGGCCTACACGTCGGCCTACCCCTACGACGACAGCGGAAAGATGGCCATGGCCGCCGACACGCCGCTCACCGACCCCCTCATCTGGCTGACCTGGGCCGCCGCCCACACCACCCGCCTGCGCCTCGCCACCGGCATCCTCATCCTCCCCGAACGCAACCCGGTCGTGCTGGCCAAGGAACTCGGCACCCTCGACGCCATGAGCGGCGGACGGGTCGACCTCGGCATCGGCGTGGGCTGGCTGCGCGAGGAGTTCGACGCCCTCGGCATCCCGTGGGAACGACGGGCCGCCCGCACCGACGAGTACATCGCCGCAATGCGCACCCTGTGGGGCGGCGACAAGGTGTCGTTCGACGGCGAGTTCGTGTCGTTCGACCAGGTGTCGAGCAACCCCAAGCCCGCCAACGGGACCGTGCCGATCATCATCGGCGGCCACAGCGAGGCCGCCGCCCGGCGGGCCGGACGGCTCGGCGACGGCTTCTTCCCCGCCAAGGGCGACCTCGACACACTGCTCGACGCCATGCACCGCGAAGCCGAGGCCCACGACCGCGACCCGGCCGACATCGAGGTCATCTGGGGCGGGGAGGGAGTCATGGACGCCTCCCTCGTCGACCGGGCCGGCGAACTTGCCGCCAAGGGCGTCACCCGTCTCATCGTGCCGGCCTTCCTCTTCTGGGGAGACCCCGAGGAGTCCCTCGCCCGCTTCGGCGAAGAGGTCGTCGCGCCCCTCGCCGAGATCTGATCTCCGAGCACCGACCTGCCGGACAGGCCGGAGAGCGAGCCCCGCGCCCGACCGGTCGCCTGATACGGCAGGCTGGAGGCATCGAGTCCCGGGCCCACCACGAAAATCCCAGCCGATGACCGGCTGGATGCGCGATCCACGCGACCGCCGCGGCCGCAGCATGGGCCCCGGCTTCGGCGCCGGCCGGCGCCGGAGCGAGGCGCGCCGCCACGGGCCACCCCGGCGTAGCCGTCTCGTCGAACTGCTCGTCGAGCGCCGGACCCTGCTCCTCGTCGTCCTGCTGATCGGTTTCTTCGTCGTGGTCGCCATCGGCGGCACCGGCCGCGACGACCCCGTCGACGAACAGCAGGACCTCTCCGGCCAGGTTCAGGCGGCAATGGTCCGGGCGGGACTGCCGACCATCGAGGTGCAGGTGGTCGACTGGACCGTCGTGCTCCGCGGACGGCTGGCCTCCGACGACCTGAAGGTGGCCGCCACCCGGGTCGCCCAGGCGCAGTCCGGCGTCGTCGGGGTCGAGAACCTGATCATCGTGCCGGCACCCATCGTCGAGGAGACGACCCCAGAGGACGAGACGCCGGACCTGCCGGCCAACCAGGCCGACCTGCTCCTCCAGGCCCGACTGAGTGCAGCGGCGGCACGCACGCCCATCCAGTTCGGGAGCGGCGGCGACCGCATCACCGAGGACTCGATACCCACCCTCGCGATGATTGCCGAATTCCTCGTCGCCAACCCGACGGTGCGCGTCCAGATCATCGGCCACACCGACAGCGACGGCGAGGAGGACGCCAACCTCACCCTGTCGCGGATCCGGGCCGAGGCGGTCCGCGCCCAGCTGATCGCCCGTGGCGTCGAGGCCGAGCGCCTCACCCCGCTCGGCATGGGCGAATACGACCCGGTGGCCGACAACGTCACCCGCGAGGGGAAGGCCCGGAACCGCCGCATCGAGTTCCTCGTGCTGCCAGAGGGCCAGGAGGGCCTGTCCGCCCCCACCACCACGACCACCGAGGCACCGTCCATCGACGAGATTTCGGACGGCGATGCAACGGGCTGACCCGGACGATGGCGATCTGCGGCCGGGGCTGCGAGACTGGGCGCATGGCTGACACCGCTGAACAGACTGCCCGGACCGCCGAGGAACACGCTCCCGACTGGCGTGGCGTCCACCACCTCGCCATGGTCACGCCCGACATGGACGCCACGGTCCGCTTCTACGTCGGGGTCCTCGGCATGCCGCTCGTGGCCACCCTGCGGGCCGGGCCGATGCGCCACTACTTCTTCGAGCTCGGGCCAGGCAACACCATCGCCTTCTTCGAGGTGCGCGGCGCCGAGACCTTCTCCAAGCCTGCCGGGGCGCCGACCTCACGGGCCATCCAGTTCGACCATGTCGCGTTCGGCCTCGACGACGAGGCGGCCCTGATCGCACTCCAGCAACGGCTGGCGGCCGCCGGCTGCGAGGTCACGCCCGTCGTCGACCACGACATCCTGCGGTCGGTCTACTTCCACGACCCCAACGGCATCGCCCTCGAGGCCTCCTGGTGGACGATCGACGAGCAGACGCTGGCGTTCGTGCCCGACGACCCGCAGCTGTTCGCCGACCCCGACCCGGTCCCCGCCGTCGCCGAACTGGCCGAAGGCGGCCTCCGTTCGACGCCCGCCACGCACCTGCGGTGAGCCAGGGCTGGCGGGCACGCATCACCGACTCCGCCACCGGACTCTTCAGCCACGCACCCAACCCGCTGGAGGACACCTTCGACCACCCCGGCGACCCGGGCCTGTTCGGACCCGGGTCGGTCACCTGGTGGCTCATGAGCGATCCCGCAGCGTTCATCGGCGGCATCCGCTCCCTGCTCGTACAGGCCGCACACCCCGAGGTGGCCGCCGGCGTCGGCGACCACTCCGCCTACCGCGAGGATCCGCTGGGACGGCTCTCGCGCACCGCCGCCTACGTGACCGCCACGACCTACGGATCGCTCCCCGAGGTCGACAGCGCTCTCGCGATCGTCCGATCAGCGCACCGCCCCGTCAGCGGCACGTCGCATCGTGGCCTCGCCTACGACGCCGGCGACCCCGGCATGGGGGCGTGGGTCCACAACGCCCTCGTCGACTCCTTCCTCAGCGCCCGCCGCTCCTACGGCCCGGCACCCGTCTCCGACGCCGATGCCGACGCCTACGTGGCCGAGCAGGCCCGACTCGGAGAACGGCTCGGCGTGTCACCACTCCCCGACACCGCCGCCGAGCTCTCCGCATGGGTGGCCGAGCACCCTGCGGTCGCCCCGTCCCCCGCCGCCGTCGATGCCATCGCCTTCCTGACCGCCCCCCGGCTGCCGCTTCCCACGCGGCTCGCCTACCACCGGCTCCTCCACGCCGCCGTGGCCACCATCCCGCCCCGACTCCAGCAGGCGATCGGCGTCCGGACGCGCCTCGGGGCACGGTCGGGGG
>CAJXIS010000191.1 GCA_913054115.1 uncultured Acidimicrobiaceae bacterium
CTGGTTCTCGGCGGGCTGGTTCTCGGCGGGCTGGATGGGTGCGTCGATGCTCATGGCTGGCAGGCTAGGCGTGGGGCACCTGCTGGTGTCCTGCCAGCGAAGATGAAGTAGGGCGAATGTGACTGAAGACCCCGGGGTGTCGCTGCGGCCGGTCGAGGCGGCCGACCTCTCGGCGGTGCTGCATCTCAACACTGCGGCCGTGCCGGCGGTCAACGATCTCTCGGCCGACGAACTGGTCTGGTTTGCCGAGGTCGCCCAAACGTTTCTGGTCGTGATCCAGCCCGCAGGCGATGCATCGGGGAGCGAACCGGGGCGCATCGTCCACGAGATTTCCGGCCAGGCCCGGACCTCATGGGAGAGCGATGCATCGGGGAGCGAACCGGGGCGCATCGTCCACGAGATTTCCGGCCAGGCCCGGACCTCATGGGAGAGCGATGCATCGGGGAGCGAGTCGGGGAGCGAGCCGGGGCGCATCGTCGGATTTCTGGTCGGCCTGGAGGGGCCGGGCCTCGACTACGCCAGCCTCAACTATCGGTGGTTCGGCGAACGGTACGAACGCTTCCTGTACGTCGATCGGGTGGTCGTGGACCCGGCGGGGCAGGGGCGGGGACTCGGCCGATCTCTCTACGAGGCGTTCGTCGAACGGGCCGAGGGGCACACGGCCCTGTGTGCCGAGGTGAACATCCGGCCCCGCAACGACGGCTCGTTGGCCTTCCACGATGCCTTCGGCTTCGCACCAGTCGGTGAGCAGGACACCGAGGCGGGGAGCAAGCGGGTGCGGATGTTCGCGAAGGAGTTGTTGTCCCGCCCGTCGGTCAGCGAGAAGTAGTTGTTGTATACCGCGAGGTTGTTGACGCGACTGGCGGGTGGGCCTGGTATGGGGGTGTGGCATCGGTGATGGTTGTAGGGATGTAGCCACGGGTCGAGTGTTCGGGTTCGTTGGGCTTCGGAGGTCCACAGTCGGGCATAGGCCCATTCATCGACCAGGGTGCGGTTGAAGCGTTCGGCTTTGCCGTTGGTGGCGGAGTGGTAGGTCTTGGTGCGGTCCATCCACTCGAGCCGGTTGACGCCATGACGCACCAGAACCCGTGGATCGTCGACGCCGGCACATCGACGATGCCCGCCAGGCGTGTCGGACCCAGCATTCGGGACTGTCGCAACGCCACGATCCGCCGCTCCATCGCCGCCGGCGTCTGATGCGTGCACGACCGTGGCCGGCTCGAACTGTCCTACAACCCCACCGCACCGTCGTCGCGGTGCCGGCTCCACCACTTGTGCGCCGTCTGACGTGAAACGTTCATCGACTCGGCAGCCGCGGTGACCGACCAGCCGGACTCGATACGAAGACACAACCGGAGGCGACCCTCCGGTGTGAGTGGAGCGTTAGCGTGCATTTGGGCCTCCTGGCGACTGTGTTGCAGTTCAACAGCTCCACACCCGCCCGGGAGGCTCACCAACGCACGGATGTCAACAACGTCCCTGGCTACAACAACTAATCCGCGACGAGAACCGTGCCCGACGGTTGGCGCCCCTCGGCTCCGCACGACCAGCAGGGTTCGGCCGGCCGGCCCCGCCAGGTGACCTCACAGCGTGCGCAGGTGAGCGTCATGGTGTCGGGTGGCTCCAGAACGGCCGTGCGCAGGGTGGGTGCCTCGTCGCCGAGGAGGAACTGCATCGTTTCGGCTGGAGCGGGAACCGGCACGGAGGCCATGCGCGGCACCCTAACCACACGGCAGGGAACGCCCGGTGGACCCCCGGCCTCGGAGCAAGCAGGCCACGGCCCCGTAGCCTGAGCAGCCGTTCACGCCACGAGCCCGAGACGAGCCAGCGGCGTTGCTACAGGAAAGACCAACCAGATGCAGTTCGACAACCCGCCCGACATGGTCATCGATGCCGCCAACACCTACTCGGCGGAGATGGTGACCTCGATGGGGACGATGACCATCCATCTCGACCCGGTTCGAGCTCCCATGACGGTCAACAGCTTCGTCTTCCTCGCCCGGCAGGGCTACTTCGACGGTGTGATCTTCCACCGGGTCATCAACGGATTCGTCGTCCAGGGCGGTGATCCCACGGGCACCGGCCGCGGCGGCCCCGGCTACCGCTTCGCGGACGAACTTCCGCCACCCGGGCGCTACGAACTGGGCTCCCTGGTGATGGCGAACGCCGGGCCGGACACCAACGGCAGCCAATTCTTCATCATCACGGGTCCCAGCGGCGTGGGCCTTCCCCCGCAGTACTCGCTGTTCGGACAGGTCGTGAAGGGCCTCGACGTGGCGGACGCCATGCAGAAGGTGTCGACCGGCCCCGGCGACCGGCCCGTGGACGATGTGGTGATCGAATCGGTCACGATCTCTGAAGGTTCCGGCACGGAAGACGAGTAGCCGATTCGGGCGTGAGGCCCGGGAGGAGACCACTATGACCATCAGGCAGGTAGGCATCGTGGGAGGCGGCCAGATGGGAGGCGGCGTGGCCGAGGTCATGGCCAAGGCCGGACTGTCGACGGTCGTGCGCGAGATCGACGCAGCGGCAGCCGAACGCAGCCGCTCGGGCATCGAGGGCTCACTGGGCCGGGCGCTCGAGCGGGGCAAGCTCGACGAGGCCGGGCATGCGGCCGCACTCGACAACCTGTCGTACACGACCGAACTCGCCGAGCTCGCAGACTGTGACCTGATCGTCGAGGCGATCGTCGAGGACTTCGAGCTCAAGGCCGAGGTGTTCGCCGAACTGGACCGTGTGGTCACGTCGCCCGAGGCGATCCTGGCCACCAACACCTCGTCGATTCCGATCATCGACATCGCCATGCGCACCGGTCGTCCGGAGCAGGTCGTCGGACTCCACTTCTTCAATCCGGCCCCGGTGATGAAGTTGGTCGAGGTCATACCCTCGGTGCGCACATCGCCGGCCGTCATCGACCGGATCACCGGGTTCGCCACCGATGTCATCGGCAAGACGGTCGTCGCAGCGAAGGACCGGGCCGGATTCGTCGTCAACATGCTGCTCGTGCCGTACCTGCTGGGCGCCATGCGGATGCTCGAGGCCGGCCACGCTTCTGCCGAGGACATCGACACCGGTATGAGGTTGGGCGCCGCCCACCCGATGGGTCCGCTCGAGCTCAGCGACCTGATCGGCCTCGACACGATGCTGCTGGTCGGTGAGACGCTCTACGCGGAGTACGGCGAGCCGTCGTACGCTCCGCCGCCGCTGCTCAAGCGCATGGTTGCGGCCGGCCAACTGGGTCGAAAGACCGGCAAGGGCTTCTACGACTACGGCTGAGGCGGGTCTCGCTGCTCCGGCGACGGAGCGGGAAGCTCGCTTTCGCTTTCGCTTTCGCTTTCGCCCTCGCTTTCGCCTTCGCGCCCGATCCGGCTGGCGAGGCCGGCGGCGATCAGCCCCATTCCGGCAGCCACGAGGTGCAGTGCGAGGAACCGGTCTCCACTGATGCTGTCGCCCATGAGGGCGGTCAACACGGTGATCCCGAGTGCCGCACCGATCTGCTGGAGCATGTTGAGCGAGCCGCCGGCGATGCCGAGGTTTTCGTCGCCAGCTGCCCGGGTGACGGCGTTGGCCACCGTGGCGCGGATGTAGCCGCTTCCGGCGCCCGCCAGTGCGGCGCCCAGGATGAACATCGGCAACCACCGCCGTTCCGCGCCGATACCGGCGATGACCATCGCCACGGTGAACACGAGGATGCCGCTCACCGCTACGCGTCGGGCTCCCCGCTGCGGGTCGTGGACGCCGCCCAGACGGGCGGCCCGGGCGAGGCTGAGGGGCCGGGGCAGCATCACCAGGCCGATGATCGTGGGACGGAACCCCCAGCGGCGCTCGAGCAGGAACGGCGCCATCACCATGGCCCCCATGTAGCCGGACTGCATCACCGCCTGGGCAGACATCGGCATGGTGAAGGCGGAGCGTCGAAGCAGCGCAGGGGGGAGCAGCGGATGTGCGCTGCGGGTCTGGATCCTGGCGAACAGGGTCAGCCCGAGCGGCGCCACCACCAGTGCGATCAGCACCGTGGAGTGGCTCCAACCCCAGGCGATGCCCCGGTTGACGCCGATCAGCAGGCTGCCGACTCCGATGCCGAGACTTGTGGCTCCAGGGAGGTCGAAGCGCGTGCCGGGTCGGGTCTCGGTCTCGGGAACGGTGGCGAGTGCGGCGAGTAGGGCGAGGAGGACGATGCAACCCTGGACGAGGAACAAAATCCGCCAGCCCAGCCATTCGATGAGTGGGCCGCCGGTCACGACGCCGAGCGCTGGGGAGAGGGCGATGACTCCCGCCCAGATCCCGAGTACCCGGGAGCGTTCCCTACGGGGGTACGTGGCGATGATCATCGCCATCGCCGATGGCCCGGCTGCCGCCATTGCCGCCTGAGCGACCATGCGCAGGAGGATCAGTGAGGTGATGTCCCAGGCGAGTGCAGTGGCGAAGGCGAGTGTCGTGCCGGCGGCGAAGCTGATGAGGTAGATGCGGCGGTGGCCGTACAGGTCCCCGATCTTCCCGGCGATGGGGGTAGCGACGGCGAATGCCAGCAGTGGAGCGGCGATCACCCAGGCGATCGTGTCGTCGGTGGCGCCGAGGTCGTCGGCGATCCGTGGCAGCGACGCCGACAGCACCGTTACGGGATAGCTTCCCGAGGCGGCCCCGAAGAGCGTGACGAAGAGGACGAGTCGCCGGTAGTCGGGCCGACGGGCAACCCGTTCCCGGAGGTTGGGTCGGGTCGTGGCCTCTTCGTCGCTCATCGTCTTCGACCCTATGTTCTGGCTCGCGGTGCTCGTGGGTTGGCTCGTGGGTTGCCTGGGTGCTGGCGGGATGGCTCGTGGGTCGGCTCGTGGGTTGGCTCGTGGGTTGCCTGGGTGCTGGCGGGATGG
>CAJXIS010000192.1 GCA_913054115.1 uncultured Acidimicrobiaceae bacterium
AGGCCGCGACGAGGAAGGTGAGCGAGTTGGCGTAGAACGCCAGCCCCTCCTCACCGAGCCTGAGGTTGTCGGCCCACGACGAGCTGAACAACGCCGTGGAGAGCCTGCCGAACAGCACCATCAGGGCGGCGCCCACCGGGAAGGTGCCGTAGGCCGCCACGACCGACAGGGAGTTGGCGGTGGTGAGGTACTCCTCGGGAACGAGGTTCGGGACCGAGGCCTCCTTGGCCGGCGACCACAGCATGGTGAACGCCTCGAGCACCAGCGACGCCAGCACCAGTCCCCAGATCGTGTCGACGAACGGCAGCGAGACCATCACGAGCGCACGGCACACGTCGCAGGTCACCATCACCCGCTTGCGGTTCCAGCGATCGACGAGGACGCCGGCGATCGGCCCGAAGAAGAAGCCCGGGATGATGCGGGCGGCCAGCACCATGCTCAGGGCGGCACCCTCGGATCCGGACCCGATCCGGATGGCGAGCAGGCTGATGGCGAGCAGGCCCAGCCAGTCGCCGGTGGCCGACACCACCTGGGCCAACCAGAGCCGGAAGAACTCGGGCGAGCCGAACACCCGGACGTGGAACGCCTTGCGGACGACCTCCTCGGGCTCGGTCAGATCCGCATGGATCTCCGGCGCCCGTCGCTTGGCGGGTTCGGGCGTGGCAGAACCGCCGTTTTCGTCGGTCACGTCACCACTCTACGGGAGGCTTCCGGTGCACTCTCGGAAGCCGCTCGACGATTCAGGGCTTCCGCCGCTTCTGCTTCTTCTTGGCCGGACCCCTCGCCCGACGCTCCGCGAGGAGTTCGGCGGCCCGTTCGTCGCTGATCTCCTCGACGGAGTCCCCCCGGCGCAGCGAGGCGTTGGTCTCACCGTCGGTGACGTAGGGCCCGAACTGGCCGTCCTTGAGGAGGATCGCCTTGCCGCTGTGGGGGTCGGTGCCGAGTTCTCGCAGCGGCGACTTTGCCCGGGACCGTCCGTATTTCTTGGGCTGGGCGAGGATGGTCAGGCACTCTTCGAGGGTGATCGTGAGCAGTTGCTCCTCGTTGTCGAGGCTGCGGCTGTCGGATCCCTTCGTGAGGTACGGGCCGAACCGGCCGTTCTGCACGGTGACCTCGACGCCATCGACAGGGTCGGCGCCGACGGTCCGCGGCAGGCTGAGCAGTTCGAGTGCCTGTTCGAGGTCGATGCGCTCGAGCGTCATCGTCTCGAAGAGCGAAGCGGTCCTGGGCTTCGGCTGGGACTCCAGGTCGGCGATTCGATCGAGTTCCGCCACCATGTCGTCGATGGTCCCGAACTCGTCCAGCACCGTGAACAGCGCCTCGAGGTTCTCGATGCGGCCCTCCTCGTCGGCGGCCCGCAGCTCGTCGAGGTAGCCCGACGCCTCGAGCGTGGCCCGAAGGACGGTGGCCGCACCCTCCTCAGCACGCGCTCGCATCGCCGACCGCAGTTCGAGGAACTCCCCGATTCCCTTCGCCGACGTTCCGGTCACTTCAGCCTCATCGGCCCGCTCGAAGGCGTCGGCGAGGCTGATCCCGTGCTCCGCTGCGAAGTCGGCGAGGCGATCCAGGGCGCCCTTGCCGACTCCCCGCTTCGGCGTGGCGACGGCCTTGCGTACGGCCTCGTCGGCTGGCTCGGAGGCCACCCATCCGCCATAGGCGAGGGCCACGCGCAACTCCTTCCGGTGGAGCGGTTGGGCCAGGAGCCGGCCTCCCGGAGAGGAGGGCGACGGCCATTTGGGAAACCGGCCCAGCGAGACGTACGGCCCGAACTTCCCGGCCTTGGCGATCACCGGAAGACCGGTCGCTGGGTCGTCTCCCAGCACCTGCTCGGTCGGCGTGTCGAGGAACTGGATCGCCCGCTCGACGGTGAGCTCGTCGGGGGCGATGTCGTCGGGGATCGACGCCGTCCGCTCTCCCACCTCGACATAGGCGCCGAACTTGCCGAAGCAGGCGATCACGGGCCGGCCCGCCTCGTCGGTCCCCAGCGGCACGGTGCTCACGCCCTTCGGGTCGATGTCGCCCAGCCGTGTCGTGACCTTGGCCTTGAGGCCGATGTCGTCCTCCGAACCGAAGTAGAAGGCATGCAGCCATGGAATGGCCTCGGCGGTGCCGTTGGCGATCTCGTCGAGGTCGGCCTCCATCATGGCCGTGAAGTCGTAGTCGATGAGCCGGGGGAAGTGCCGTTCGAGCAGGGTTGTCACGGCGAATGCGCTGAGCGTGGGCACCAGCGCCGAGCCCTTGCGCCACACGTAGTCCCGGTTCTGGATGGTTTCGAGGGTCGAGGCGTAGGTGGACGGGCGCCCGACCCCGAGGTCCTCGAGCCGCTTCACGAGGGACGCCTCGGTGAAGCGGGCTGGGGGCTGTGTGCGGTGTCCATCGGGAGCGACCTCGATGACGGCGGTTACGTCGCCGACCGACATCTCGGGCAGCACCGACCCCTGACCGCCATCGGACGACGAGGCGTCGGTGGATTCCTCGACGATCTCCGCATAGGCCCGGCGGAATCCCTGGTGCGTGATCATGGTGCCGCTGGCGCCGAGCACGACCTGCCGGGAGCCGGACGAACCGGAGAATCGAACCTGGACCGTCTCGCCCACCGCATCGGTCATCTGGGAGGCGACCGTGCGTTGCCAGATCATCTCGTAGACACGACCTTCGGTGAGCGGGAGTTCGCCGGCCACCACGTCGGGATGACGAAAGCGGTCACCCGCAGGTCGGATCGCCTCATGGGCCTCCTGCGCATTGCGAACCTTCTTGTCGTAGGTCCGCGGCGCGTCGGGCAGAAACGCCCGACCGAAGCGCTCGGCGACCTCCGCTCGTGCAGCACGCAGCGCAGTGTCCGAAAGCGTCGTGCTGTCGGTCCGCATGTAGGTGATGTAGCCCTTCTGGTACAGGCTCTGGGCGGCGTGCATGGCGAGCGACGCCGACAACCTGAGCCTGCGACCGGCCTCCTGCTGCAAGGTCGATGTGATAAAAGGTGCAGCGGGGCGGCGACGGTAGGGCTTTGCCTCGACCGAGGCGACATCGACCGAGCCCCCCGACAGGCCATCGGCCAACTCGGTGACCGTCGCCTCGTCGAGCACGACGACCTCGTTCGCCAACTGGCCGTCGTCTCCGAAGTCGCGGCCTGCCGCGACCCGTCGCCCATCGACGTCGATGAGGGACGCCCCGAACGTGGTGCCGTCACCTGCGGCCAGGGTCAGGTCGAGGTCCCAGTAGTCGGCGGCGACGAAGGCCATGCGTTCCCGCTCACGTTCGACCACGATCCTCGTGGCGACGGACTGCACCCGCCCGGCCGACAGGCCCGTGGTGATCTTCCTCCAGAGCACCGGTGAGATCTCGTAGCCGTAGAGCCGGTCGAGGATGCGACGGGCCTCCTGGGCATCGACCAGCCGCCGGTCGATCTCGCGGGTCTCCTGGAGCGCACGTTGGATCGCCTCCTTCGTGATCTCGTGGAACACCATCCTTCTGACCGGGACCCTCGGATCGAGCACCTCGAGGAGGTGCCAGGCGATCGCCTCGCCCTCACGGTCCTCATCCGTGGCGAGGAACAGCTCGTCGGCGTCGGCGAGGAGCCTCTTCAGCGTCCGGATCTGCTCCTTCTTCTGTGGGCTGACGACGTAGAGCGGCTTGAAGTCGTTGTCGACGTCGATGCCGAGGCTGGCCCAGGGCTCACCCTTGTAGGCGGCCGGGACATCGCTTGCCCGTACGGGCAGGTCGCGGATGTGCCCGATCGACGACTCGACCTTGTATCCCTTGCCCAGATAGCCGGCGATCGTCTTCGCCTTGGCCGGCGACTCGACGATGACGAGTGCGTAGCTCACGGCATCCATCCCTTTCCGGGTGTCGCATCGGAAGCGCCCGTGGCGTCCATTGCCTGTATGTGCCAGTACCCGCACGGGACCGTTCGGCACAGTTGGGGTTTCGATGCGGTCATGGCGTCCATTGTGGTCATGTCCCCGGGGGCGGGCAGTCGACGTCGGCGGCGGGCTGGATGTCCGCCGGCTCCGATCGGTACAGCACCACCGATCCGATGACGGCGGCGACCACCGAGGCAACGAGCACGCCGATCTTCGCCTCGTCCTGGAGCATGACGCTGTCGTACGCAAGGCCTGTGACAAACAGTGAGACCGTGAAGCCGATGCCGGCCAGGGCGGAGATGCCCACGATGTGGCGCGGGGCGGCGCCAGCCGGCAGTGCGCTGAGGCCCAGTCGGACGGCGACCAGGGTGAACAGGGCAACCCCGACGATCTTGCCGACCACCAGGCCGAACACGATTCCGAGGGTGACCGCGGAACCTGCGGCATCGGACAACGAGTCGCCGCTGATCGAGATTCCTGCGTTCGCCAGGGCGAACACGGGGATGATGACCAGGCTCGTCAGCGGGTGCAGGAGGTGCTCGGTGCGCTCGGCGACGGACACGGACTCGCTGAGCAGGAACCCGGCACGACGCACCGAATCGGCGTCGACGTCGCCCTCGATGATCGGTTGCACCGCCTCGACGGCGTGGTCGGGGCCGGTGAGCGGCCGGGCGGGCGCCAGCAGGCCCATCGCCACGCCGGCAAGGGTGGCGTGGATGCCCGACTCGAACGTGGCATACCAGAGCACGAGGCCCAGCCCGACGTAGATCGGCGTGAACCACACCCGCAACTTGGTCAACATCCGGACGGCGACGAGAACCGCGACGGCGACGAGCAGCCAATCGGTGGAGAGCTCACTGGTGTAGAAGACGGCGATCACGACGATGGCGCCGATGTCGTCGACGATCGCCAGGGTCAGGAGGAACACCTTCAGCGGCGTGGGCACGCGGCTGCCGAGCAGCGACAGGACCCCGACGGCGAAGGCGATGTCGGTC
>CAJXIS010000193.1 GCA_913054115.1 uncultured Acidimicrobiaceae bacterium
GTACGAGAACTTCCCCGGTTGGTCTCCAAGAGTGGTGTCGGCACTACCACCCTTCAACGAGCATCTCGTTTCCGACACCGGTTCCGGGCTCCTCGTTACCGGACTGCTGGTACTGATAGCAGGGCTGTGCCTCCGCCGCGACATCACGGTCGTCGCCACGGTTGGTTATCTGGTCTTCTCCCTGCCGCACGCTGTCTTCCACCTTCGACATCCCGCTGAAAGCCTGTCAACTGCCCAAGATGCCTGGAACGTCGCCGTACTGTGGCTTGTGGTGGCTCTGGCCGGCACTGTTCTCATTGCCGAGGTCAGGCGGAAGGTGCCCTCCTGAGCAGGAGTATCACCCGCACCGAACCTGGATAGAACTGCAGGAGAGGCAAGCCGTCGAGTTCCGTGGACTCGCTGATCATGGCGACAACGATCTTCTCCGGCAGCGTCTTTCAGGAACTTCAGGCAGACCAGCCCCGTGCTCCTCGAAAACCCTTATGGACATGAGGTTTCCAGCGATTCGGGCTTTGATCACCCTCGCTCATGCGCCGACGGTGCCGCGGGCGTTCCGTCTGGCTAGCGTCCGCCGCTGATGGAACTCCTGCTGGTCCGCCATGCGCTCCCGGTGCGCGTCGACAACACGGCCACGGGCGCCCAGGCCGACCCGGTGCTGTCCGACCTGGGATGGCGCCAGTCGGGGGCCTTGGCCGACTGGCTGACCGGTGCGCTGTCCGGAGGGCCGCCGGCCGAACCGGTCGATGCCGTGTACTCCAGCACGCGTGCCCGCGCCCGCCAGACCGCCGAGCCCCTGGCCGAGCGCCTGGGGCTGGAGGTGGGGATCGAACCGGGGCTCGACGAGTACGACTTCGGCGAGCCCGAGTACGTCCCGATCGAGGAGCTCAAGGCGACCGGCGATCCGCGTTGGCACGAGCTGGTCTCCGAGGACGCCATCCCCGCCCCGGAGGCGTTCATGGCGCAGGTGGTGGCCGGCGTCGACCGGATCATCGCCGCCCACCCCGGACAGCGGGTGGTGGCCTTCTGCCATGGCGGGACGATCTGCGCCTACATGGCCCACCTGCTCGGACTCGACCGGATCCTGTTCTACGAGGCGACGTACACATCGGTGAACCGGGTGCTGGCCGCCTCGACGGGGGAGCGCAGCCTGGGCTCGCTCAACGAGACCTCCCACCTGCGGGTGGCGGGGGTTCCGGTGTATTCGCCCGGAGGCCTGCCGGAGAACCTTCCAGAGGGCTAGGCCAGTTCCGTGCGGTTGCGGAACGCCTCGAGTGCCTCGGGATTGGCGAGGGCCTCGAGGTTGGTGACCGGTCGGCCCTCGACCACGTTGCGCACCGCCAGCTCGACGAGCTTGCCGGAACGGGTGCGTGGCAGGTCGGGTACGGCCAGCACGACGGCCGGCACGTGCCGGGGCGAGGCGCCGGCCCGGACGGCGGCCCGGATGCGTCCGATCAGGTCGTCGTCGAGGTCGACGCCCGCCGCAGGCACCACGAACAGCACGATCCGGGTGTCGCCCTCCCAGGACTGGCCGATCACGAGGCTCTCGACGACCTCGTCGAGCTGGTCGACCTGCCGGTAGATCTCGGCGGTGCCGATGCGCACGCCGCCCGGGTTGAGGGTGGCGTCGGAACGGCCGTGGATGATGAAGCCGCCCTCCGGGGTGCGCTCGGCGAAGTCGCCCTGGTGCCAGGCGCCGTCGAAGCGATCGAAGTAGGCGGCGCGGTAGCGGGATCCGTCGGGGTCGTTCCAGAAGCCGAGCGGCATCGACGGGAACGGCTGTGTGCAGACGAGCTCGCCCTGCTGCCCGGTCGGGGCGGGGGAGCCGTTGTCGTCGAAGACGTCCATGGCCTGGCCCAGTACCGGCCCCTGGATCTGGCCGGCGTGCACGGGCAGCGTCGGGTCGCCGCCGACGAGGCAGCCGCACAGGTCGGTGCCGCCCGAGATCGACGCCAGGTGCACGTCGGCCTTCCAGTCGGCGTACACGTGGGCGAAGCCCTCGTGGCTGAGCGGGCTGCCGGTGGAGCAGACGGTGCGCAGCGTCGACAGGTCGTGTGACTCGGCCGGGCGCAGGCCCGACCTGGCGACGGCGTCGATGAACCTGGCCGAGACGCCGAGCAGGGTGGTGCCGGTGGCGTCGACCAGGTCGAACAGCCGCTCGGCGCCCGGGTGGAACGGGGAGCCGTCGTAGAGCACGAGCGTTGCCTCGGCGGCGAGGCCTGCGGCCAGCCAGTTCCACATCATCCAACCGGTGGTCGTGAAGTAGCAGACCCGGTCGTCGGGACGCACGTCGCAGTGCAGCCGGTGCTCGACGTGGTGCTTGAGCAGCAGCCCGCCGGCCCGGTGGACGATGCACTTGGGGGCGCCCGTCGTGCCCGACGAATAGAGGATGTAGAGCGGGTGGTCGAAGGGGAGTTGCTCGAAGGCGACGGATCCGGCGGCGTGGGGGGCGAGGAAGTCGTCGAGCGTGACGGCGCCCTCGGGGAGCGGGCCGACGGGTCCGTCAGGAGAGTCCGGGACGACGACCACCCGGCGCAGCGTCGGCAGGGCGGCGGCCACCTCGGCCAGCTTGCCGGTCACGTCGTGGCGCTTCCCGCCGTAGTGGTAGCCGTCGGTGGCGAACAGCACCGTCGGTTCGATCTGGCCGAAGCGGTCGAGGACGCCGCTGGTGCCGAAGTCGGGCGAGGTCGACGAGAACACGGCGCCGATCGAGGCAGCGGCCAGCATCACTGCATAGGCCTCGGGCAGGTTCGGGAGCCAGGCGGCCACCCGGTCGCCCGGCCCGACGCCGGCCTCGCCGAGCGCCTGCTGGAGCCTGGCAACGAGTGCGTGCAGGTCGGCCCACGAGAGGTCCCTGGTGGTCCCGTCCTCGCCGCGGAACAGCAGCGCCGGCCGGTCGTCGTCGCGGCGCAGCAGGTTCTCGGCGTAGTTGAGGGTGGCGCCGGGAAAGAAGCGGGCGTCGGCGAGGTGGTCGCCGGTCGTGAGCGCCGGGCCACCACCGGGTTCGCCGACGACCTCGCACCAGTCCCAGACCAGGCGCCAGAAGCGGTCCGGCTGGGCCACCGACCAACCGTGCAGGTCGAGGGCGCCGACGCCTGCGTAGGCGGCGAACGCTGCCAGCTGTGAGCCGGCGGAACGTTCGGCCGAAGGGGTCCAGAGGGGGGCGGCCATCGCCGGCGAGCGTAGTCAGTGTCGCAGGCGGCAGACTGGGCCGATGGGAGACGAACAGGAAACGCGGGCTGGTCGCTGGTTCGAGGAACTGCCGGTGGGGCTGGTGCTGCGCCACGCCCTGACCCGCACCGTCACCGAGACCGACAACCTGCTGTTCTGCGCCATCACGCACAACCCGCAGCCGCTGCACCTCGATGCCGAGTTCGCCGCAGGCACCGAGTTCGGCCAGCGCCTCGTCAACAGCCTCTTCACCCATGGCCTGGTGGTGGGCGTGAGCGTGGCCGACACGACGCTCGGCACGACCATCGCCAACCTCGGGTTCGAGGAGACGAACTTTCCGGCCCCTGTGTTCCTCGGCGACACGCTGCGAGTCGAGACCGAGGTCGTGGCCGCCAGGGCGTCGAAGTCCCGCCCCGATGCCGGGATCGTCACGTTCGAGCACCGGGCGTTCAACCAGCGGGACGAGCTGGTGTGCCGGAGCCGCCGCAATGCCCTGATGCGGCGGCGGCCGGCGTGAGGCCGGCCCGCGAAACCGTGTCCTCCTAGGCTGCCCCCATGTCCGCACACGACGATGGCGCCGACGGGACGGACCTGCTTGCCTCCGTCGATCAACGGCTGCGGGCTGCCGGCCTGCGCAACAGCCGCTCCCGCCAGGTGGTGGTCGACGTGCTGGTCGGGGCCGGCCGGCCGTTGAGCCTTCCCGAGATCCTCGAAGCCGATGTCGAGTTGGCCCAGAGCTCGGCCTACCGGAACCTCGGCGAGCTGGTGGAAGCCGGCGTCGCCCGCCGGGTCGAGTCGGCCGACGACCACGCCCGCTTCGAACTCCACGAGTCGCTCACCGGGCACCACCACCACCTGGTGTGCACGACGTGCGGCCGGGTCGAGGACTTCGACGTGCCCGACGACTTCGAGGCCGGCATCGACGTGATGGTCCATGCCGCCGAGTCGCAGGGCTTCCGCATCGACGCCCACCGCTTCGACCTGCTGGGCCGCTGCGCCCGCTGCTCGTCGGCGTCCGGGGACTGAGCGCCATGTTCCTCAAGCGTGCGGCGGCGCGGGTCGTGCTCCTCGACCGGGAGGGGCGCATCTTCCTCGTCAACGCCGAGGATCCGATCGACCCGTTCAAGCCGGCGTGGTGGGAGATTCCCGGAGGCGGGATCGGCTGGGGCGAGGACTCGGCGACCGCTGCAGCCCGGGAGCTCTACGAGGAGACCGGCATCGAGGATCTCGAGATGGGGCCGGTGATCTGGACCCAGCACGTGCAGTTCGACTTCGGCGGCTACCACTTCGACAGCGACGAGAGGATCCACGTGGCCTGGTGCGACGGCGGCGAGTACCGGCCGCAGCATCTCGAGGCGCTGGAGGAGGCGGCGTTCCTCGGGGCCCGCTGGTGGACGCTCGACGACCTTTTGGCCAGCGACGAGCCGGTGCTGCCGACGCTGCTGCGCGAGCACCTGCCACCGATCGTGGCGGGTGACCTGCCCGAGGTCCCGATCGACATCTCCCCGGTGCCACTCGACTGAGCGGCGTCTTGGTTCAGGACAGGTCTTGGTTCAGGACAGGTCTTGGTTCAGGACAGGTCTTGGTTCAGGACAGGTCTTGGTTCAGGGCAGGTCTTGGTTCAGGGCAGGTCTTGGTTCAGGGCAGGTCTTGGTTCAGGGCAGGTCTTGGTTCAGGGCAGG
>CAJXIS010000194.1 GCA_913054115.1 uncultured Acidimicrobiaceae bacterium
TCCTCGCCGCACCCGTTCGAACGGGGACCACCGGGTGATGTCGGTGCCGTCGAGCAGGACGGTGCCGTCTTCGATGATGCGCAGGCCGGTCATGGCCTCGACGAGCTCACGCTGGCCGTTGCCGTCGACACCGGCGATTCCGAATATCTCGCCGGCCCGGATCTCGAGCGAGAGGCCGTCGACGGCCGGCCGGTCGCGGTCGTCGCGGACGTGGAGGTCGCGGACCTCGAGGACGTTGGCCTCGGGGCGGGCCTCGGTCTTGGCCACGCGCAGCACCACGCTGCGTCCGACCATCATCTCCGCCAGGCCGGCCTCGTCGGTTTCGGCGGGCGTGGTGGAGCCGACCACCCGGCCGCCGCGCATCACGGTGACCCGGTCGGCGACCGCCAGCACCTCACGCAGCTTGTGGGTGATGAACACGATGGCGACGCCCTCGGCGGCGAGGCCCCGCAGCACCGTGAGGAGGTGATCGGTCTCCTGGGGGGTGAGCACGGCCGTCGGCTCGTCGAGGATCAGGACGTCGGCCTTCCGGTAGAGCGCCCGCAGGATCTCGACCCGCTGTTGGATGCCGACCGGGAGGTCCTCGACCTTCGCCCGCGGATCGATCGCGAGGCCGAAGCGCTCGGCCAGCTCGGTCACCTCGGCGGCGGCCCGATCGAGGTCCAGCAGCCAGCGTCCTCTGGTGGGTTCGTGTCCCAGGACGATGTTCTCGGCCACGGTCAGGACGGGAACCAGCTGGAAGTGCTGGTGGACCATGCCGATGCGGTGTTGGATGGCGTCGCGTGGGCTGTCCATGCGGACCGGGGTTCCGTTGATGCGGATCTCGCCTTCGTCGGCGTGGTAGAGGCCGAACAGGATGTTGACGAGCGTGCTCTTGCCGGCGCCGTTCTCGCCGAGCAGTGCATGGATCTGGCCCTTCTCGATCCGAAGGTTCACGTCCTGGTTGGCGATGACCGTGTCGAAGCGCTTGCCGATGCCCACGGCCTCGAGGGCCGCCGGGATGCTGGTCGAGGGCTGGTCGGGAGTTTGGGGGTTCGTGTCGTCCATGTCCGCTATTCCCTGCTGTAGGGCTGGCCGATCGAGGCGGGCGGTCGGGCCCGGCCGACGAAGCCGGCGACGACGACGATGGTGACGATGAACGGCATCATGCCGATGAACTGCGGGTCGTCGGCCAGCCAGCCACGGAACTGGAACTGGGTCTGGACGGCGTTGGCGTAGCCGAACAACAGGGCCGCCCCCCATGCGCCGATGGGGTTCCAGCGGCCGAAGATCATGACGGCCAGGGCGACGAAGCCCTTGCCGTTGGTCATCATCCGCTCGAAGGAACCGACCGCCTCGAGGCTGAGGTAGGCGCCACCCAGTCCGGCGATGCCGCCGCCGAGTATCAGGTTCATGTAGCGGACCCGGACCACGGAGATGCCGACCGTCTCGGCGGCACTGGGGTGTTCGCCGACGGCGCGGGTGCGCAGTCCCCAGGTGGTGCGGAACAGTGCGTACCAGATCACCGGCACGAGGAGCAGCGTGAGATAGGTGAGCGGTCGGTTCGAGAAGAAGACCCGGCCGAGGATCGGCAGGTCGGCGAGCGGCCCCAACTTGATCCTGCTGGTCTTGCCGGACGGCAGGGAACGCCCTGTCTGGAAGAAGAAGCTGGTGAGCCCGATCGCCGCGATGTTGAGCACCGTGCCGGCGATGATTTGGTCGCCCCGCAGGCTGACCGAGAGGAAGGCGAGGAAGGCGCCCATGAGCATGCCGCAGGCGATGCCGGCGGTGACGCCGAGCAGCAGGTCGCCCGTCGATGACGCCACGACGAACCCGGCGAACGCCGACCCGAGCATCTGGCCTTCGATGCCGATGTTGATGACCCCGGACCGTTCGCAGAGGATCCCGCAGAGTGCACCGAGCACGAGCGGCGTCGACTGGCGCAGCGTGGCGGCGAGGACCGCCGTGGTCTGTGCCTGCTGGAACTCGGCGGTGAACAGCGTGAACGCCACCAGGAAGGCAGCGGTGACGAACCACCAGCGGTAGCGGCTGAGCGTGTTCATGCGTCGCCCCAGTGGGCGCCGACGGAGATCTCGCTCGTGTCACGGCGGCGCAGGACCCACCGGACGAGGATCGGCGTGGCGACGAACAGCAGCATCAGGGCCTCGATGATCTCGGTGATCTCGGGATCGACGTCGGCCTTGAACTGCATCGTGGAGCCACCGGCCTCCATGGCGCCGATAAGCAGCGCTGCGGGAATGACGCCGAGGGGATGGGTGCGGGCGAGGAGGGCGATGGTGATGCCGTTGAAGCCGAGGCCGGCGTTGAATCCGGGCTCGTAGCGGCCGACGATGCCCTGGGTCTCGATGGCGCCGCCGAGGGCGGCGAGCATTCCGCTGATGAACATGGTGAGGATGACGATCCGGGACACCGAGATTCCGGCGTAGCGGGCGGCTTCGGGGTTCAGTCCGACCGATCGGATCTCGAAGCCGAAGGTGGTGCGCTCGAGCAGGTACCAGCAGGCGAACGCGGCGGCGACCGCGAGCGCGAATCCGGTGGGGAGTTGGCTCCATCTGGGGATCTCGGCACTGGATTCGATGGCTGGGGTCCGGACGATGATCCCGGGCTCGCGCCAGACCTTCGACGTCAGCCAGTCGGTGATGTTGAGCGCGACGAAGTTGAGCATGATCGTGGTGATCACCTCGTGGGCGCCCCGGGTGGCCTTGAGGACGCCGGCGAGCATCCCCCAGAGGGCGCCGCCGATGCCTCCGACGAACAGCGCCAGCGGCATGTGGATGATCCACGGCAGGCCGGTCACTCCGTACCCGACGGCGCCGGCGAACAGGGCGCCGATGACGAGCTGTCCCTGGCCGCCGATGTTGAACAGGCCGGCCTTGAATGCGAAGGCGACGGCGAGCCCGCCCATCACCAGCGGGGTGGCCTTCTCGAGCGTGCGGCCGATGCCCTTGCGGTCGGCGAGTGCTCCGTCGTACAGGGCCTTGTAGGCCTCGAGGGCGTTCAGTCCGGAGAGTTCGATGATGATGGCACCGGAGGCGATCGCCAGGACGACGGCCAGGATCGGAACGAGCGCGGAACGCAGGAAGGTCATCGGGCCTTCGTGCTCCCGCCGGGGGGCGACCCGTGCACGATTCTCGAGATCGGCATCCACCGCTCCAGTCGGATCGCCCGGACTACCGCGTCGTTGCGGGCTCTCGGACCGGGGCACCGTAGCCGACCCGTCGGGCGGGTCGGCAACCCCCGAGGGTCAACTCGAGGTGGGGCTGACGCCGGCGGTTGCAGCGACGGATGTGGTGATGCCGCCGCGGACGCCCTGTTCGAGGGTGACCGTGACGGTGGTGCCGACGGCTGCGGCGAGGTGGCCGGCGATGCGAGGGGCCAGGTGCTCGGCGAAGATGCCGATGCCGTCGAAGGTCCGCAGATAGAGCTTGAGCGACTTGGTCTCGATGCAACGGTCGACCGGCGTGTACTCGATGTCGATCGAATAGAAATCCGGCTGGTTCGTGACCGGACAGACGGCGGTCAGTTCCGTGGAGCGGAAGTGCACCAGGTCCAGGCGACCCGAGGTGGCATCGACGGGAAAGGTGTCGATCTGGGGACCCGGTTCCGCATCCGGGCGACCGAGGACGGGATCGTTCACGGTGCCGGGGAGGGTGGTGGCGATCGGCGGAGCCGGGCAGGCAGGCCGCGGCGGGTCAGCTGTTGCGACCGAAGTTGGGCTTGCGCCCGTGGTTCGCCTTCTTGCGGCGTGCGTTGGCCTTCTGACGGCTGGTGCGCTTCGACATGGTCGCAAGGCTAACGGCAGCAACGTCGATCACCGCCCTTTCCCTGGTGTGGCAGGCGCCGCAGGGGGCCGCTGGCATCGCCCCGTAGCCTGAGCCGCCGGCCCATCCCGGGGCCGCGTGAGCGCAGGAGCGACCGTGGAGCGATTCGGCTTCGTGGGGCTGCCCAATGCGGGCAAGTCCTCCCTTTACAACGCACTGGCAGGCGGTGGAGCCCTTGCGGCCCCGTACGCCTTCGCCACGACCGACCCGAACGTCGGCGTCGCCAAGGTGCCCGACCGGCGCCTCGACCTGCTGGCCGCCATGAGCGCATCGGCCAAGGTGGTGCCGGCCAGCGTGCAGTTCACCGACATCGGTGGGCTCGTCGAGGGAGCGGCGTCGGGTGAGGGCCTCGGCAACCGTTTCCTCGCCGGAATCCGGGAGGTCGATGCCATCGTGTTCGTCCTGCGTGCCTTCCGGGACGGTGACGTGCCGGGTCCGACCGATCCGCTCGAACACCTGCGCATCGTCGAGATCGAGTTGGCGCTCGCCGACCTCGAGACGGTCGAGAAGCAGGCCAACCGGCAGCGCCGGGCCTCCAAGGGCGACCGGTCGTTGGCCGCAGCGGTCGCCGCCCTCGACGCCGCACAGGCCCATCTCGAACAGGGCACGCCCATCTACCGCAGCAGCATGAATTCCGCCGAGCGCGACCTGCTCGCACCCTTCTTCCTGCTCACCGACAAGCCGGTGGTCGCCGTCGTCAACCTCGACGAGGAGCAGGTCGAGGATCCGGACCCCGTCCTGGCCCCCGTCGTCGCCGAACTCGACGGCGCCGACGTGGTCGGCATGTGCGTCCAGCTCGAGGCGGAGGCGGCGTTGATGCCGGCCGACGAGCGGACGGAGATGCTCGAGGGCCTGGGCCTCGGCGAGGGGGCGCTGCCCCGCTTCATCCACGCCGCCTACCACCGCCTGGGCCTGCGTACCTTCCTCACCACGGGTGAGAAGGAGAGTCGGGCGTGGACGTTTCGAGCGGGCTCC
>CAJXIS010000195.1 GCA_913054115.1 uncultured Acidimicrobiaceae bacterium
GACGGTCCCGCCGCCGATGATCGCCAGCATCACGAAGATTCCCGTGCGGGTGTAGATGCCGTGGTAGAGGTCGCTCACGACGTAGCCGAGGAAGGCTCCGGCGACGATCGCCAGGCCGCCCATGGTCGGGGTGCCCGCCTTGACGGCGTGGCCCTCGGGTCCGTCGTCCCGGATGGGTTGGCCGATCCGCAAGCGGGACAGCCAGCGGATGAGGACCCGAGTGCCGATGAGCGACGAGGTCATCGACACGGCAGCAGCGATGAGGAGCCGGATCACGACGGGAGTCCCAGCAGTTCTGCGGCGACCTGGCGGTCGTCGAAGGGCAGGCGCTCGGCGCCGATCTCCTGCACCGTCTCGTGGCCCTTGCCGGCCACCAGCACCAGGTCCCCTGGACGCGCCAGGTCGATCGCCACGGCAATGGCGCTGCGGCGATCGGGCTCGACGATCACGTCGGCGGCGCGCCCGCCGGTGGCCGTCGCATCGGAGAGGAACTCGTCCATACCGGAAAGAATGTCCCCAATGATCCCCTCAGGTGGTTCATACCTCGGATTGTCCGAGGTCACGACGACGACATCGGCGCCGGACACGGCGGCTCGACCCATCTCGGGACGCTTTCCCTGATCCCGCCCACCGCCGCACCCGAACACGCACAGGACCCGGCCGTTGGACACCTGGCGTGCTGCAGCGAGGGCCGAGGCGATCGCCTCGGGCGTGTGGGCGTAGTCGATGACCACCCGGATGCCGTCGGCTTCGGGGAGGGACTCGAAGCGACCGGGGACGGGTACCGCCGCGGAGAGGGCCGAGCGCACACTCGCATCCGACATGCCGAGGAGGCCTGCCAGTTCCGCTGCCACCAGGGCATTCGTGACCGCGAAGCCACCGGGCAGCGGGAGGTCGACCTGCCCGCCGTGCCAGGTGAACCGTGACGAGTCGCGGTCGAGCCTGGCTGCCGCCAGGGACGTCGACACCTCGGAGACCTCGATGCCGCTCCGGCCGGCGATCGCCGACCGCTCCTTTCCGGCATCGTCGTCCACGACGACCACCGCCCGGCTGGCGAACTCCGGATGGAGCAGGCGCTGCTTGGCCGCAGCGTAGGCCTCCATGGATCCGTGGTAGTCGAGGTGGTCACGGGTCAGGTTCGTATGGGCCACCGCAGCGAACTCGATACCGTCCACCCGATGCTGCGCCAGGGCGTGGGACGAGACCTCCATGCACACGAGGTCCACGCCCTCGTCGGCCCATTCGGCCAGATGGGCCTGGAGGTCGGGTGCCTCTGGCGTGGTCCGGGCTCCCGTGAGCGTCCCGGACTCGGCGACGCTGAGGCCACTCGACCGCAGGATGTCGGCGAGCAGGTGCACAACGCTGGTCTTGCCGTTGGTGCCCGTGATGCCGACCACCCGGAGCCGGCGGGAAGGATGGCCGTGGAGGACCGTCGCCAGGAGCGCCATGACCCGGCGCGCCCGCCGAACCGTGACCTGGACGACGGGCAGGTCGAGTGGGCGTTCGACGAGCAGGGCCGAGGCTCCGGCAGCCACTGCCTCGTGCGCATGCTCGTGCCCGTCGGCAACGGTTCCCGGAAGGCAACAGAACAGGTCGCCCGAGGTGACGTTGCGTGAGTCGAAGGCGATGCCAGAGACGTCGGTCCGGGCTCCGACTTCCGGAAGGTCGACGTCCCACTCACGGCGCGCCGCCAAAAGGAGCTCACCCAGGTCCATGTCAGCCGCCGGCCAATGCGGATGCGACCTCGTCGGACCCGCCTGCCTCGTCCTCCCTGGCGAGCGCAGCCGCCGCTTCCAGGGCCGCCACCTGGGCAGGCGTCCTCGCCATCACCCGACCGGTCTCATCGAGGCCGATGCGCTCCACCTCGGAAGGTATGCGGCGCTGCCGAACCGCGAACTGCGCGAACTCGGCGAAGATCGGCGCAGCAGCACGCCCGCCGGAGTAGGTGCTCATGGCCGGCTCGTCGACCACCACGAGGACCACGAGCTCGGGATCCTGTGCGGGAAGCATCCCGATGAAGCTGGCGACGTAGTCGATGTTGCCCTTGCCCTCCCCGTAGCCGCCTTCGGGGCGGGGCTTCCATGCGGTACCGGTCTTGCCCGCCACCCGGTAGCCGGGTACCTGGGCGTTCGTTCCGGTTCCCGACTCGACGACCCGCTCGAGCATGAGGAGGAGCTCTCTGGCCGTCTCCGCCCCGATGACCCGCTCTGCCGGCAAACGTTCGATGGACTGGAACACACCTGCAGTGTCCCGCGTTCCGAGCACCAGTGAGGGTGCAGGTCGGAGTCCACCGTTGGCGATCGTCGAGAATGCGGTGACCATCTGGAGCGGCGTCACGGCCACCCCCTGGCCGATGGCGATGGTCGGCAGTGATGTCCCCGACCACTTGCCGACCGGGAGGAGGATGCCGGACGCTTCGCCTGGGAACTGCAGGTCCGTGGTCTGGCCGAGTCCGAAGTCGAGCAGTCGCTGGTAGAGGCGCTCCTCGCCGAGGTCGATCGCCCAGAGGATCGTGCCGACGTTCGAGGACCGGTGGAGGATGTCGGCGATCGCCCACTGCTCCTCGTCGTGGGGGAACGAGTCCGTGAAATCGCTGTCGTGGACACGGACCCAGCCCGGCACCTCACGCACCGTCGTCGGCTCGCCAAGCCCGTGGTCGAGGACGGCGGAGAAGGTGAGCGGCTTCATGATCGAGCCCGGCTCATAGCTCCAGGTGGCGGCCCGGTGCTCGGTGGACAGTCGGACCTCGCCATCCTGGCGGACGACCGCTGCCGAGGCCAGGATCTCCCCGGTTCCGGGATCCATGGCGATGAGGATCCCTGCCTCCCCGCCGGCCCTCTCGACACCATCCAGAAGCAGGCGCTCGGCTTCGAACTGGAGGGAGCGGTCGATGGACAGCACGACATCGTTGCCGAGGGTCGCCGGTTCGATCTGGTACTCACCGCCGGGAATCGTGGAGCCGCGCAGCCCCGTCTCGACGATCAACTCACCGGGCGTTCCGGAGAGCAGTTCGTCGAAGACGAACTCGAGTCCGCTGACCCCGTTGTCGTCGATGTCGGTGCGCCCGAGGAGGGCGATCGCCGAGTTCTCCCCCGGCCGCACCCTGGCCCGCTCCTTGATGGTGAACACACCGTTCAGGTCGAGGTCCTTGGCCGCTTCGGCCACATCGTCCGAGACCTGCCGATCGACATAGACGAAGGACCGATCGCTGGCCAGGCGCTGCTCGAGGATCTCGACGTCGGTATCGACGATCTGTGCGAGTGCCCGGGCAGCCCGGATCGGATCCTCGATGAGTCGTGGATCGGCCACCACCGTCTGGAGTGGGACCGAGAGTGCGAGATCCACTCCATTGCGATCGAGGATGGCTCCCCGTGCTGCCGGAAGGTCGATGCTGCGGATGCGCTGTGCCTCACCATGAGCGAGATAGCGCTCGGGTTCGAGAATCTGCAGCGACACGAGTCGCCAGATGAGCGCCCCGGCGATGAGCACGAAGGCGAGACCCGTCGTGAGGCAACGCCACCGGAGGCTTCGGGCCGCAGTGCGGTTGGGGACGATGCGCCGCGACCCCCGGCCACGGGTGGCTGCGGGATCCGGACGCCGGGTCATCGGTGGAGGATCCCGAACGGGTTCCCGACCGGGGCCGGGACCGGCTGCGCCGGGTCGCCGGGAAGGAAGGTGGCGAGGTAGAGGCGTTCGGGTGGGGGCACCATGCCCAGGCGTCCCTGAGCCACCTCGAGGATCCGATCCGGGCTCTCGAGACGGGCCACCTCCACACGGAGCACCTGCGCCTGCTCCTGACCGGTGTCGAGTCGGCGCTGAAGCCGGTCGACCTCGAACTGGCCATCGACCAGGACGCTGTGGAACCCCGCCAGCAGCAGGGAGGCCAGGAAGACGGCAATGACGCTGAAGATCGCCAGGGGCCCGATGACCGCACCGGCGTCGGTGGCGATCGCCGCCCTGGGTCGCGCAGCGGGAACAACGATGTGCTCCTCACGACGCAGCGGGCGGGGAAGCCGCAGGACCGCGGTCACGAGCGGCTCTCCGGTTCGATCCGTTCGAGGACGCGCAGACGGGCGCTCGCGGCACGGCGGTTGCCGGCCTGTTCCACCTTGGTGGGCAGCCGGGCGCCGCGACCAAGCGTGCGGGCGATCGCAAGCGCACCACAGCCACACGGCAGGCGGGCCGGACATGCGCAGCCGCCGGTCGCCGCCAGGTCGAAGCGCTGCTTGACGATCCGGTCTTCGCCGGAGTGGTAGGCCAGCACCGCTCCCCTGCCGCCGGTCGCCAGGTGCTCGACGGCCAGGTCGAGGGCGTGTGGCAACTGTGCCAGCTCCTCGTTGACCTCGATGCGCAGCGCCTGGAACGTGCGCTTGGCCGGATGTCCTCCTCGGCGACGGGCGGGAGCCGGAATCGCCTCGCGGACCAGATCGGCGAGGTGCCGGGTGTCGGTGACGGGTCGCGCCGCCACCAGGACGGCCGCAATCCGCCGCGCGTAGCGCTCGTCCCCGTGGGCCCGGAGCACCGTGGCGAGATCGGACTCCGCATAGCCGTTGACCACGTCGTCTGCGGTCATGGCCTGGCGCCGGTCCATCCGCATGTCGAGTGGTCCGGACTCCCGGTAGCTGAATCCCCGGTCCGGGCGATCGAGCTGTGGCGACGACACGCCCAGGTCGAACAGGAAGCCGACCAGTGGCTCACTCCCG
>CAJXIS010000196.1 GCA_913054115.1 uncultured Acidimicrobiaceae bacterium
GCAGGACTCGAGGTCGTCGGTGGCGTACACCAAGGCCATGCGCGACTGCCTGCCGCTGCTGCCCGAAGACACGCAGGCCGACATGTTGGGCGAACTCGAGATGATGGAGGCACAGCTTCCGTTCAACGAGTGCATGGAGAAGCACGTCGAGTTCGACAGCGATGAACCCCGGTCCCGGGCCGCCTACGCGCGGGGCCAGCGCGAATGCCTGGAATTCGCACCGGAGGACCAGCGTGCCGAGATGGAGGCCGAACTGGTCGACATGGAGGCGATGCTGCCGTACCAGGAGTGCTTGGACGCAGCGACCGCCACCGATGACGGCGAATGGTCGCAGTCGGCCTACCTCGAGGGCATGAAGGCCTGCGTCGACCTGGCCCCCGAGGACGAGCGCGTGTGGATCGAGGAGCAGATCGCCTCGACCGAGGCCTGGGCGGACCATGAGGCGTGCATGGAGACCGAAATGGGTGGCCCCGGCTGGTGGAACGAAGAGTGGACCGACGAGCTCCAGACCCGCAACAATGCCGCCTACGCCGCCTGCGCCGACCTCGAGCCCGAGTACGGCGAGGTCGGGATCCTCGAGGAGGTCCCCAAGGCCGACGGTTACGACGGCCCGACCGCCTCAGAGGCCCTGTGCGCGGCGAACGAGCAACGTGTCGCCACGGCGCTCGCTGACATGGACCGGCGACCGGCCACGCCTACCGACCTTGCCGACACCATGCGTGCCGGTGGCGACTACGCGGCCTGGCTGGCCCGCGAACTCCCTGTCGAACTCCAACCGAACGCCGCCTACCTGTCCGCGGCGGCCGCCGAGATAGCCAACGCCTTCGACGGCAAGGACGACTTCCTCGCCGCCCTGCCCGAACTGGCACCCCTCGAAACCCTGGGGTCGGAGTACGGGTTCGAGGATCCCGGCGAGGCCGAGTATGCGATCGACGACTTCTTCCTCGTCTGCGGTGCGGGCGACAACGCGGTCTTCAAGGCCTTCGAAGAGGCGATGTCGGTACTCGACGGGGCGTTCGAAGGCGACGATGAGGAACCGGATGGGGACGACCCGTACGGAGAAGGTGGCGAACCCGACGTGTCCGTCGACTCGGTGATGGTCGAGGCCCTCGACGGCTGATCGGGCCATCCTCGCGGCCGCCAACTAGGGTCGTCGTCGATCGACCTCCGGACCTGAAAGGACCACGATGCTCGAAGTAGGAACCGCGGCGCCGGCATTCTCGGCGCCCGACCAGGACGGCAACACCGTCACCCTCGACGACCTGGCCGGCAAGTGGGTGGCCCTCTGGTGGTACGTCAAGGCCAGCACCCCCGGTTGAACGATCGAAGGAGGGGGGCTCCGTGATCGAGCCCCCGAGTTCAGCGCCGCCGGCGCGGTGATCGTGGGTGCCAGCTTCGACACCGTCGAGGAGCAGAAGGCGTTCGCCGAGAGCGAGAACTTCCCGTTCGCCCTGCTGGCCGACACCGACCGCGCCATCGGCGAGGCCTACGAGGCGACGCGTCCGGCCGACGACGGCCTTGCCGCCTACCCGCTGCGCATCAGCTACCTGATCGCCCCCGACGGCACCATCGCCAGGGCCTACGACCTCAACGCCTCGAAGACCCTCGACGAGCACGCGGCCGACCTGCTGGCCGACATCGCTGCGCTGAGTTAGCAGGCGTGACCCTTCCGCTCGAGGGCCTGACGGTCGTCGAGGGCTCCGCCTTCGTCGCTGCGCCATCGGGTGGCATGACGCTGGCCCAACTGGGGGCCGACGTCATCCGCTTCGACCGCATCGGCGGCGGCATCGACCACCAACGCTGGCCGCTCACCCCCGACGGCGCCAGCCTCTACTGGAACGGCCTCAACAAGGGCAAGCGCTCGTTGGCCGTCGACCTCGGCGACCCCGAGGCCCAGGACCTGGTCGCCGAGCTGATCGGACGATCCGGCAACGTGCTCACCAACTTCCCGGCAGTCGGTTGGCTGTCGTACGAGTCGCTGCGCCGGCGGCGGGACGACCTCGTCATGGTCGCCATCACCGGCAACCACGACGGCACCACAGCCGTCGACTACACGGTCAACTGCGCCATGGGCTACCCGTCGGCCACCGGCCACGCAGACGACCCCCGGCCCGTCAACAACGTGGTGCCGGCCTGGGACCTGATGTGCGGTCAGATGGCCGCCGTGGGCCTGCTGGCCGCCGACCGGCGACGGATCCTCGAGGGCGTCGGCGACCTCGTGACCCTGGCGCTGGCCGACGTGGCGCTGGCGACCGTCGGCATGCTCGGCGCACTGGCAGAAGCCGAGTTGCTCGGCACCCAGCGGGAGCCCATCGGCAACGACCTCTACGGTGCCTACGGCTCAGACTTCACGACCGGCGACGATCGTCGGGTCATGGTCGTGGCGATCAGCCCCAAGCAGTGGCGGGGCCTGCAGGCGGCCACCGGGACAACCGACGAAGTGTCGGCACTGGCCGAGGAGCTCGGCGTCGACTTCGCCAACGAGGGCGAGCGCTACCTTGCCAGGGACCGGCTCGGCGACCTGTTCGGCCCGTGGTTCGCCGCCCGCACGCTCGACGAGGTCGCCGCCGGCCTCGACGCCGAGGGCGTCTGCTGGGGCCCCTACCGCACCTTCCTCGAACTGGTCGCAGAGGATCCCCGCTGCTCGACGGCCAACCCACTGTTCGCCGACCTCGACCAGCCCGGCGTGGGCCGCCACCTGGTGCCCGGATCGCCGCTGGCGTTCGCCGGTGTCGACGATCGGGGAGCGGCGACGGCTCCGCGACTCGGTGAGCACACCGAACAGGTGCTCGCCGACGACCTCGGCCTGGGTGCCACCGAGATCGGTTCGCTGATCGACCGCGGGGTCGTGGCGACGGCCGGCTAGCGAATCAGGCGCCCCACGTCACGAGGCGCCAGTCGAGGACGGGCAGTCCCAGCTCGCCGTCACGGTCGGCCGACACCTCGGTGCGCACGGCCCGCAGGCGACCACCGGCGACCTCCTGCTCGTCGAGCAGCGTGTGGCGGCACGACAGCACGTCGCCCTCGTATACCGGTCCGGGGTGGTCGCACGACTGCCAGCCGAGCACCGTGGCGGTGCCGGGCATCCGACGCATCAGCGACGCCTGGGCCAGCCCGATGGTGTGGCCGCCGTACACAAGCCGCCGGCCGCCCTCGTTGGCTGCGGCGTCGCGGTGCACGGGCGCCAGGTTCTGGCTCAGCCTGGCAAGTTCGGGTGCGGCCGTCACGGTGTCGCGCAGCAGGTCGGCCCTGGTCTCGCCGACTGCCCAGCCCCGGTCGGCGGCATCGGCCAGCGGCGACGGATCCCAACCGGTCGGCACCCGGTCGATCCAGGTGGCCAGGTCGACCTCGGGATCGGCGCCGCCGAGGTCGTCGGCATGGCCGGTTTCGGCGACCTCGTCGCGGAATCGCAGCATGGCGCAGCGCTCGTAGTCGACGACGGGTGCGCCGTCGTCGATCCGGACCGTGCGGATCCCGAGCAGGGCGAGCCCCCGGGGCGGCCGGTCGTCGCGGCGCGTGGTTTCGCGCAGCCCGCGGATCTCGACCGTGGTGTGCAGCGTCTCGCCGAGCCGGACGGCTTCGCGCAGCACGACGCCCCGGTAGAAGAGGTTGGCCACGACCCGTTGTGTGGCGACGGTGCTCTGCCCGATCGAGATGTGCATGACGAGCGCCGGATTGGCCAGCCGTCCGGCCGCCCCGGTCACGGCTTCCGACAGCGGTGCGCTCAGGGCCATGGAGAGTGGGTCGCCGCAGATGGCCTGGTAGACGGCGGCCTCGCCGTCGCCGATCGTGACGGCGGGGGCGGGGTCGAGCACCTGCCCCACCGAGAGGTCGTCGAAGTAGGGGCCCGGGTCGATGGCCGGGTCGGGCGTGCTCATCGGGGAGAGCATGGCACCCGACGGTGCCCGCTCGCCGCCACGGGCGCCCACCGTGTGGTTACTACCGGGGAGTAATCGTGGTGACGCATGCACTGGCCGTGTACTGATCGCTAGGAGAGATAGATAGGTTCTCTAACAATCATCGCGTATCCCTGTACCGGCGCCACGGGAACGCCTACGTTCACATCTGGTACTTGAGGGGGACGGCAGAGGGGCCGCCTCCATCGCAACTGACTGAGGAGCTTCCACGATGACCGATCTGGCGACCCGCATCGATGCCGATGACCTGACCGCGGCGGCGACCACGCTGCTGGCGGACGACCGCATGACCTGGGTGGACGAAGCCGAGTGCCGCGGCAAGAGCGATCTGTTCTTCGCTCCCTTCGCCGAGCGCCCCGAGGCCCGGGTGCGCCGTGAGGCCAAGGCCAACGAGCTGTGCGACATGTGCGTCGCCGCCGGACCCTGCAAGGACTACGCCCGCCAGAACCGCGAACTGGGCTACTGGGGCGGCGAATCCGAGTCCGAGCGGGCCACCGCCGGCTTCGCACCGACCACGCCGATCATCGGCCGTCGCCAGGTGGCCGCCCAGCGGGCCGCCGCCGCACTCGCCCGGGCGGTCTGATCTCCCGACGGGTTCACCGGCCGTGTCGGCACTGACTCAGAGCCCGAGGAACCCGCCACCGTCCGCCACGACCGTCTGGCCGGTCACGAACCGGGCCATGTCGCTGGCGAGGAACACGGCCACCGGCCCGATGTCTTCCGTCGGATCGCCGATCCTCCGCAGCGGCGTCCGGCCCACCAGCTGCTTCTCGAGGTCCG
>CAJXIS010000197.1 GCA_913054115.1 uncultured Acidimicrobiaceae bacterium
ACGGCGTGCTCTCGCCGATCGGATTCGACTCGTTCGGCCTGCCGGCCGAGAACGCCGCCATCAAGACCGGCACCCACCCCCGCATCAACACCGAGGCCAACATCGAGATGCTCTCGGCCTCGCTGCGACGCATCGGCGCCGCCTACGACTGGCGCCGGGTCATACGGAGCCACGACCCGTCCTACATGCGCTGGACCCAGTGGATCTTCCTCAAGTTCTACGAGGCCGGCCTCGTCTACCGAGGCCACGCACCCGTCAACTGGTGCCCCGGCTGCCAGACGGTGCTGGCCAACGAACAGGTCCTGCCCGACGGCACCTGCGAACGCTCCGGAGACGTCGTCGAGAACCGGGACATGGAGCAGTGGTTCTACCGGATCACCACCTACGCCCAGGAGCTGCTCGACGGCCTCGACGACCTCGAGTGGCCCAACAAGGTCAAGGTCATGCAGCGCCACTGGATCGGCCGCTCCGAGGGCGCCCAGTTCGGACTGCCGATCGCCGACGCCGACGGGAACCCCCGCACCGACGTCGAGCCGCTGCAGGTGTTCACCACCCGCCCCGACACCGGCTTCGGCATGACGTTCGCCGTCATCTCGCCCGAACACCCCCGCCTCGATGAACTCACCACCGACGACCGGCGCATCGACGTCCACGCCTTCCGCTCGTCGCTGGCCGGCCGCTCCGAGATCGACCGCCTCTCCAGCGAGGGCGACCTCGACAAGCGCGGCATCGCCACCGGCGGCCGGGTCGTCAACCCGTTCACCGGACAGGCCATCCCGCTGTTCGCCGCCGACTACGTGCTGATGACCTACGGCACCGGAGCGATCATGGCCGTGCCGGGCCAGGACCAGCGCGACTGGGAGTTCGCCGAGGTGCACGGCTGCGACATCGTCCGCACCGTCCAGCCCCCCGACGACTTCGACGGGCAGGCCTACCTCGGCGACGGGCCAGCCATCAACAGCGGGTTCCTCGACGGCCTCCACGTCACCGAGGCCAAGGTCGCCACCATCGACTGGCTCGAGGCCGAGGGGCTGGGGGAGCGCAAGGTCAACTACCGGCTCCGCGACTGGCTGCTCTCCCGCCAGCGCTACTGGGGCTGCCCCATCCCGATCGTCTACTGCGACGACTGCGGCGAACAGCCGGTCCCAGCCGACCAGCTGCCCGTCGATCTTCCCGACGACGTCGAGTTCATGCCCACCGGCCGCTCCCCGCTCACCACCCACGAGGGATTCCTCGCCGCCACCTGCCCCTCGTGCGACGGACCGGCCCGCCGCGAGACCGACACCATGGACACCTTCGTCGACTCGTCGTGGTACTTCCTGCGCTTCACCGACCCGTGGTGCGACGACGCCCCGTTCGACAGCGCAGCCGCCTCACGCTGGCTGGCGGTCGACCAGTACATCGGCGGCGTCGAGCACGCCATCCTCCACCTCATGTACGCCCGCTTCTTCACCAAGGCGCTGGCGGACCTCGGGGTCGCACCCGCCGGACTGCGCGAGCCGTTCGCCCGCCTGTTCACCCAGGGAATGATCCGCCTTGGCGGCACCAAGATGTCGAAGTCGAAGGGCAACCTCGTCGCCCCCGAACAGATCCTCGACAATCAGGGCGCCGACGCCCTGCGCCTCGCCCACCTCCAGGTCAAGCCGCCCCAGGAGGACGTCGACTGGGAGGACTTCGGGATCGACGGCTGCGCCAAGTTCCTCGCCCGCGTCTGGCGCCTCGCCGAGCCCGGTAGCAGGCTGGCCGCCGGCGCACGCGGCGGCGATCCCACCGAAGCCGCCGCCGAGGTCGACAAGGCCACGCACCGCCTCGTCGCCCGCATCACCGACGAGTACGACCGCTGGTCCTACAACACCGCCATCGCCGGGTTCATGGAGTTCACCAACCTGCTGTACCGGTGGGTGCAGGCCG
Organism: uncultured Acidimicrobiaceae bacterium; assembly: GCA_913054115.1. GTDB lineage: Bacteria > Actinomycetota > Acidimicrobiia > Acidimicrobiales > MedAcidi-G1 > S20-B6. The sequence continues at coordinate 1,912 of CAJXIS010000197.1, forward strand.
ACGACGGCCCCCACGGACCCACGCTCGACGCCGCACTCGACGCCCTGCTGCTGGTCATGGCGCCGGCCGCCCCGCACCTCTGCGCCGAGCTCTGGGAGGCCCGCAACGGCGGCCACGTCCACGAACAGCGATGGCCCGAGGCCGACCCCGCCAAGCTCGTCGACGACACCGTCACCATGGTCGTGCAGGTCAACGGCAAGGTCCGCGACCGGATCGAGGTTCCCGCCGACATCGACGAGGCGGCGGCCGAGGCACTTGCGCTGGCCTCCGACCGGGTCGCAGCCCACCTCGATGGCGGCTCGCCCAAGAGGGTGATCGTCCGCCCACCCGGGCTGGTCAACGTCGTCGTCTGAGCAGGCGGCACGATCCGTGCGCCCCGCTCACTGGTCGCGCAGGAACTGCTCCAGCTCGGCGGCCAGGTCCTCGCCCGAAGGCAGGCGCGACCGGGCGTCGTGGAGATCGTCGTAGACCTCCTCCAGCTTCTCGAGCATGGTGACGTGCTCCGGATCGCGGGCCACCATCTCGTCCAACCTGACCCGGGCGGACAGCGCCCGTTCCGTGACCGGCGTGAGGTCGATGGCTGCGCCCGTCAGCGTGGCGAGCCCGTGGAGGAGCGATTCCGTGGCCGGGGCGAAGGAGGTGGCCGCCAGGTAGTGGGGGACCTGGGCCCAAATGCCGAGCGCCTCGATTCCGGCGGCGGTCGCCGCAGCCTCGATCGCCGCCTGGGCGCCCGCCGGCACCTCGAGCGAGGCGCAGAGGAAGTCGAGGCGTTCGACCAGGTCGGACGACCCCGCCGTGCATGCGAGGCGGGGCGGGCGGGTGTGGGGCACCGCTGCCGGGTAGGCCCCGAGGCCGACGACCATGGACACGTCCAGGCGCTCGCACAGTCCGACCACCGCCTCGGCGAAGGCCCGCCACTCGTGGTCGGGTTCGGCGCCGTGGAGCAGGAGCACGTCCCGGCCCTCGAGGTGGTCGAGGTGGCGCAACTCGATGGTCGGCCAGTCGAGCCCCCGGGCCACGCCGTCGACGAGGCGCAGCGTCGGGCGCCGGGCCCGGTGGTCGAGCAGCCGGTCGGCGTCGAAGCGCCCGATCGTGTGCCCGTCGCCGGACAGCAGGTGGGCACGGGCCTCCCCGGCAACACCGGCGGCATCGATCCACCCGCTCAGTGCCAGGACGAGCACCGCCTGTTCCAGGTCGGGAGGGTCGAAGAACTCGACCAGGTCGTGGCCGCTCACGGGAGTCGACCTGCGCATTCGGCGGAGATGTCGGCGAGGGCCAGCACCCGATCGCCGAAGTGGCGGGTCAACTCCGGATCGGCATCGCCCATCACGCCAGCCTCGTAGCGGGCGTACACGCCCTCGACGATGCATGCGGTCCGCCAGTGGGCGAACGCCAGGTAGAAGTCGAGGTGCTCGAGGTCGCGCTCGCTGTGCGACGCATAGAGCGCACGCACCTCGTCGGGAGAGGGGTACCCCTCGGCCGAGGCGTTGAGAAGGATGTCTCCGGCGGCCCGCTGATCGGAGTAGGCGATCATGGCCGCCAGGTCGGCAAGGACGTCGCCGAGCGTGCAGAGCTCCCAGTCCAACACCGCCGCCACGCCGCCGTCCGGGCGCATCATGCAGTTGTCGAGCCGGTAGTCGCCGTGCACGATGCCGACGCCCTGCTGCTCCGGGACACGGGCGGCGAGCCGCTCGTGGACCTCGAGCACCTGTGGGATGTCGCGGGTGGTCGACTGCTCGAACTGCGAGCGCCAACGCTTCAGCTGGCGTTCGATGTATCCCTCTCGGCGGGCGAAGTCGCCCAGGCCGACGGCGTCCACGTCGAGGTCGTGCAGGCGGGCGAGCACCTCGACCAGCGACCCGCCCATGCGACCCAAGAGGACCGGGTCGAGTGCGGCGGCATCGTCGTAGGTGCGCACGACCATCCCGGGTACGAACTCCATGACGTAGAAGGACGCCCCGTTGACCGCCTCGTCCTCGCACAAGCCGACGATCTCCGGAACCGGCACGCCGCTGCCGGCGAGGGCGCTGATGATCCGGTGCTCCCTCGCCATGTCGTGGGCGGTGGCGAGCACGTGGCCCAGGGGCGGCCGGCGCAGCACCCAGCGGCCGTCGGCCTCGTCCGTCACGGTGAAGGTGAGGTTCGAGCGTCCGCCGACGATCTGCTCGAAGTTCAGCGACCCATCGACATCGACGCGGTCCTCGAACCAGTGCTGCAGGCTCGCTGCGTCGATGCCCTGCGCCGTCGTTCCACCGCTCATGGCGCCGCACGGTAGTGGAGCCCCCGAGGTCGCTCCCTACCCTGAGCAGCGAAACCCCTGCCCCCGGCCGCCGTATCAGGAGACAAAGCAAAGGTCCATGGACGTCACCGACGCCACCTTCCAGACAGAGGTCCTCGAGCGCTCGCTCCAGGTGCCCGTCGTGGTCGACCTCTGGGCGCCATGGTGCGGGCCCTGCAAGCAGCTGGGGCCGATCCTCGAGAAGGTCATCGGCGAGACGAACGGTCGGGTGCTTCTCGCCAAGGTGGACATCGACCAGAACCCCGGCATCGCCCAGGCGTTCAAGGCCCAGTCCATCCCCGCCGTCCATGCCATGGTCGACGGTCGCCCCGCAGACTCGTTCATGGGGGCGCAGGGCGAGCCCTTCGTACGCGACTTCGTCAACCGGCTCCTCCCAGCGCAGGAACTGTCCGAACTCGAAGGGCTGCTGGCCGTCGGCGACGAACCCTCCCTGCGGGCGGCCCTCGAGCTCGAACCCGATCACGCTGCAGCCACCGTCCTGCT
>CAJXIS010000198.1 GCA_913054115.1 uncultured Acidimicrobiaceae bacterium
GGGCTGCGAGATCGCGCGCGATGGCGAGCCCAATGCCCGTACCCCCGCCGGTGACGAGGACGCCCTGCCCCTCGAGTGCTCCGTCTGCCATGTGGCCATGTTCGCCCACCAGCGGGGGCGGTACCCCAGTCGGGCGGGGTCGGTCAACCCTTCCGGCGGCGCTCGTCCCGCTCCTCGAGCAGGTGCATCAACCCCGGGAAGCCGGGAACGGCCCGCAGCGCCCGGTTGGCGTACCAGAAGCCGCCGATCGTGAGGATGAAACCGGTCGGCCAGCCGACCAGTGCCCGGATGAGCACGTAGCCGTCGACCGATGTCTGGTTGAACAGCCAGATGTCCCAGACCGAGGTGAGCAGCTGCCAGATGCCCAGGACAACGGTCAGCCGCGAGGTCATCTGCAGGTAGGCCGGGTGGGCACGGGTCGCCCGGTCGACGGGCAGGGCCAGGTGAAACACCCGGCCGAGGAAGGGCCGACCGATCAGCGACGTGACGATCAGGGCGACGCCGATGCAGGCCTTCGTGCCGATGCCGATGCCGAAGTAGACGGCCTCCGAGTCGGTCAGGATCCCGATGATGCCGCGGACCACCAGGTAGCCGATGAGGATCGGCAGGAACTTCCCGACGACCTCCCCGCGTCGACGACGGGTGACGGCGATTTTGATGCTCCACACGGTTGCGCCGAGCACCGCCCATCCCAGGCCCGCCAACCGGTTGAGGCCGATGAAGAGCACGATCGGCATGATCGAGTCGAGGGTGCGCCCCCGGGGCGGGCCTTCGGGTGGCTGATCCTCCATCGGTACTGCCGGTCAGGCCGGCAGGCCCTGTGACGCCGAGTCGGCCGGTGTCAGCCGGAGCAGGTCCTCGGGCACGAGGTCGGCGATCGAGCGTGCCGCCGCGTAGTGGTGGTGGTGGGCCACCCCGGCGAAGAGTCCACGCCGCTTCTCGGTCAGGGCAGCCGACGGGGTGTCCTCGAAGAACCCGAACAGGCCGAAGGCCACCTCGAGGTCGGCGAGGATCGGGGCCCTTCCGAACAGTGCGGCCCGCTTCAGGGCCACGCCGACGCAGCCTACGATGACGTCGTCGAGGTGCTCGCCGGATGTCAGGCGCAGGCGGGGCACCAGGGTGCGGGCCAGGAGTATCGCGTAGCCCTGGTCGGGGCCCTGGTTGCCGAGCCGTTCCCCGATGGGCTGGCCGTCGCCGACGATCTCGCCGGGCCGGTCCGCGGTCCACGAACCGAGGCGTCGCCGGGGGCTCCGATAGGCCGCATCGGTCGGACGCAGCGTCGGGGTCGGAACGAACGAAGGTGCACCCACAACGGTGAATCTACGGGGCCGTCGTCCCCGAGCACCCTCCGTGCGACGGGAGCCACACCCACCCGAGCGCCTCCCTCGTGCCGACGGCCTCGTAGCCCGGGTCGCCAGGGAAGCGCACCAGGTCCATGGACTCGTCCAGGATCCTGGCCCGGCGCCGGGGGGCGCCCTTCGCCGCGGTCGCCGCCTCCAACGCATCGGCCGAGGTTTCGAATCCCTCGAGGCACTGCAGCATCGAGATCGTCGGGCTGATCATGGTCAGCTCTCCCGCGCGCCACCGGTCGAGTGCATCGGCTGGCCGCATCCAGTCGACGGCGACGGCCTCGGTGCCGTCGGCAACGGGTTCGGCCTCCGACGGCGCAGCGGCGACGAAGAAGAACGTGTCGTAGCGCTTCGGGCCCCCGGTCGGCGTCACCCAGCGGGCCACCGGGTGGATTCCCGAGAGGTCCAATCCCTCGGAAACCTCGAGGTCGCTGAACCGGACCCGGCCGGTATCGAGGTCGCTGCGGTGTGCGACCACTGCGGTATCGAGCCCGACGGCGATGCCCACCTCCTCGATGGTCTCACGCACCGCGGCGATCCAGAATGCCAGCGCCCCCGGGCCGGTTCCGAGGGCGTCGTCCGCCTCGCCAGGTGTCAGGCCCCGGACGAGGTCCGGCCACCGGTCATCGCTGTCGTCGGGGTCGAGGGCGCCACCCGGGAACAGCGTGTGGTCGGCCACGAAGGTGGACCGGGTGGTGCGCCGCAGGGTCAGGACATGGAGGTCGGGACGGTCGTCGAGGAGCAGCAGGGTCGCCGCCGGGCGGATGGGGACACCGTCGAGCGGGATGTCGTCGGTCCTCGGGTACGCGTCGGGGGATACCGATTCCGGCTGGGTCATCGCCTGCGGACCGTAGCCCCACGCCCCGTGGTCGCGACAAACCACCCACCGTGGTGATCACGCGACCCGCGCTGGCGCCGGTCGCACCCGACTGGTATCCTGTGCCGCAGTTCGACAGTGTCGTCGGCCCACCGTTCCCGAGATCTGACCCCGGGAACCGAGAACGGGAGACGAACTCCGATGCCGATCACCGCCGAAGCCACCATCTCGACCGACTCCTTCTCGGCTGCGGGCCTCGTGCCCTCCGTCGAGCGCCTCGACCACCTGGCCCGCCACCGCAACGACGAGGCCGCCTGGTTCGCAGAGGTCGAAGCCAACCTCCTCGACTTCCAGGCCGCGCTGTCCGACCACACCCGCTCGATCGTCGAGGACGACCTGTACCACGACGCCATGTGGCGGGCCCCCCGCATCGTCATCCAGGTCCGCCGCCTGGGCGCCGAGTGCTTCAAGCTCGACGAGCTCTCCGCCCTCTCGCTGGCCTCGGTCCACACCCCGGCCCGTTCGGCCGCCACCGTCGCCGAGACCCTCGTCCAGATCGTGCACCTCGCCGACCGGCACGAGTCCCGTGCCCTGGACATCGACTACGAGGCCTACTGCGTGGACCTCGGCGGACAGGGCTAGCCCACCGCACACCCCGACCGGCCCCGTGCCGGCGGGCTCACGCGTCTCCGGCCAATAGCCTCGCCGGATGGAGGAGCCCGCACCGCTGACGCCACCGCCCACGAGGGCCGGCGTCCCCGACCTGCTGGCCGGCATTTCCGTCGCCCTGATCCTGATCCCACAGTCGATGGCCTACGCCGAGCTGGCGGGGCTTCCGCCCCACATCGGCCTCTTCGCCTCGACCCTGCCACTCATCGCCGCTGCGCTGTGCGCCTCGTCGCCCTACCTGCAGACGGGACCGGTGGCCATGACCAGCCTCCTCACCCTCGGGGCGCTGACGGGGCTGGCCCAACCGGAGTCGGCCGACTACGTGGCGCTCGCCGCCCTCCTCGCCCTCGTCGTCGGCGTCACCCGGCTGCTCCTGGGCGTGCTGCGGCTGGGCCTCGTCACCTACCTGATGACCGACCCGGTGGTCACGGGCTTCACGTCGGCGGCCGCCATCCTCATCATGTGCTCCCAGCTTCCCAAGGCGCTGGGGGTTTCGGCGCCCGACGGCGGCGTGCTCTGGCGGGCCGGCTGGTCGTTGGGACACCCCGGCGACTGGGGACTGCAGGCGATCCTGCTGGCGGCGGTGACGTTGGCGCTGCTGCTGCGTGGGCGCCGGATCCACCGGTTCTTCCCCGGCGCCCTCGTCGCCGTGGTCGGCGGCATCGTCTACGCCGAGGCCACCGGCTACGGGGGCCCGGTCGTCGGCGAGGTGCCCACCGGGCTGCCGACCCTCGCCTTCGACCTCCCCTGGGAGCAGGTGGGATCGGTCGTCGTCGCCGGCGTCGTGATCGCCCTCGTGGGCTTCGCCGAGGCAGCGTCGATCTCCCGGGTGTTCGCCGCCGAGGACCGCCAGACCTGGTCGGCCGACCGGGAGTTCATCAGCCAGGGCCTGGCCAACGTGGCCGCAGCCGTCGTCGGGGGCTTCCCCGTGGGCGGATCGTTCAGCCGATCGTCGCTGAACCGGCTGGCCGACGCCCGCACCCGCTGGTCGGGGCTCGTCACCGGCGTCGTGGTCCTGGCGTTCCTGCCGTTTGCGAACATGCTCGAGACGCTCCCACGGGCCGTGCTGGGCGGCGTGGTGATCGCCGCTGTGCTGGGCCTGGTCAAGCCCCGGAAGCTGCTCGGCCTGGCCAGGGCGTCGACCGGCGACGGCGTGGTGGCGCTCGGCACCTTCGTGGCGACGCTCGCACTGGCACCACACGTCGACCGGGCGGTGCTCATCGGGATCGTGCTGGCGCTGGCGGTGCGGGCCAGGCGCCAGCGGGTGGCCGCCGACCGCAGCGGCTAGGAGCGCCAGGCGGCGGCCAGTTCGTCCGACCCGGCAAGGGTGGCGACGTAGGCGAGGGTGTTGGCCAGCACCTGTTCGCCGTACTCGGGCGGCGTGGCGACCACGCAGTCGGTGGCGACCACCGCCTGGAAGCCGGCGTTTACCAGGTCGAAGACCGCATTCGGGATCGCCACGTTCAGCGACACCCCGGCGAGCACGACGGTGCCGACCCCCGCGTTGCGCAACAGGTGTTCGAGTTCGGTGCCCGAGAAGGGCGACAGGCCGTGGAACCGGGGCACGATCACATCGGTGGCGGGGTCGTAGCCCGTTTCAGGCACCGGGTCGGCGGCGGTCGATCCGGCCAGCAGCTGCACGGGCGACCGTCGGGCCACGCCGAACAGGCGGGCATTGTCGTTGGCGCCCCACCGGTCGGGAAACACCTGGGCCGTGGCGTGGACGACCTTCACCCCGGCACCGCGGGCGGCGTCGGCCAGGCCCCTCAGCGCTGGGAGCATGTCTGCGGCCGCCTCGGCCAGGGCGGGCAGGGCGGACTCGGCGCCGATCACCCCGTTCTGGCACTCGACGAC
>CAJXIS010000199.1 GCA_913054115.1 uncultured Acidimicrobiaceae bacterium
GTTCCGGCTCGGGTTCCGGCTCGGGTTCCGGTTCCGGCTCGGGTTCCGGTTCCGGCTCGGGAACACGTTCGCGAATGAGCCCGTCCTTCGCAGCGCGACGACGCACCCGGTCACCCTGCGCCTCGACGATGCCCGACGAATGGCTCTTGACACCGATGCCGAGGAGATCGCAGAGGTCCAGGACCTCCTTGTTCTCCATCCCCAGCTCGCGCGCCAGTTCGTACACGCGGATGTTCTTCGACACGGTGCTATCGACGTCCTATTTTCGGGGTTGAGGTCTGAGGTGACGCGGTTTTCGGGCCCATCGGACCGATGGCCGACGCTATCGTCCCGGCGGCCGGTTCACCCGCCGGCCAACGGGCGCAGCGAATCGCCGAACCCTCCGCTCAGGAGGGCTTCCACGGCTTCGGGTGGCACATCGGCACGCAGGGCCCGCCCGAAGGCACGCCTGCGCATGGCGGAATCGATGCAGTCGGCAGACCGGCACAACCAGGCTCCACGTCCGTTCGGGCCGGCGCCGACCAGAAGCCGCCCTTCAGCAGAGGACCAGGCAACCCGGACCAGGTCGGCTGCCGGCGCACGGCGCCGGCACCCGATACACGTCCGTTCGGGCATGGTCCGAGTCAGGCGACCACTTCGGGAGCGGCGTCTTCGTCTGCAGGTGCCTCGTCGACCACCACGTCAGCAGAAACCTCGGCCTCTGCAGGTGCCTCGTCGACCACCACGTCATCTTCGCCGTCGGCCGCCGCAGGTGCCTCGTCGACCACCACGTCATCTTCGCCATCGGCCGCCGCAGGTGCCTCGTCGACCACCACGTCATCTTCGCCATCGGCCGCCGCATCGCCTGATTCCTCCACGGCCGCCTCGACCCACTCGTCAGCCGATACGGCCGGTCCGCCTTCGGCGGGTCGCCAGACCTGTTCGCCCGATCCTTCATCGACGATCCACTCACCCTCGGCCCAGTCGACATCGGCGTAGGCGGCCTCTTCGGCGATCTGCGTCTCGCTCTTGATGTCGACGCGCCAACCCGTCATGCGGGCGGCAAGACGGGCGTTCTGGCCCTCCTTGCCGATCGCCAGGGACAGCTGGTAGTCGGGAACGATCACCGTGGCGGTCCCCGTCTCCTCATCGATGAGCACGTCGTTGACCTTGGCCGGCGAGAGCGCCTTTTTCACGAAGTCGACCGGGTCCTCCGAGAAGGGGACGATGTCGATCTTTTCGCCCCGGAGCTCGTTCACGACCATGCGAACGCGCGCACCACGCGCACCGACACAGGCACCGACAGGATCCACGTTCGGGTCGTTGGAGGCCACCGCGATCTTCGTGCGATGCCCGGGCTCGCGGGCGCAGGCCTTGATCTCGACCACGCCATCGGCGATCTCGGGGACCTCGAGCTCGAAGAGGCGCTTGATCAGGCCGGGGTGGGTCCGGCTGACGACGATCTGCGGACCCTTGGCGGTCTTGCGGACCTCCACGATGTAGGCCTTCAGGCGGGTGTTGGCCTCCGGCCGCTCGTACGGCACCTGTTCGGCCTGGGGCAGCAGTGCCTCGACCCGACCAAGATCGAGCAACGTGTAGCGGGCATCCGTCTGCTGGATCATGCCGGTGACGATGTCGCCCTCCCGGCCCGCGTACTCCTCGTACTTGAGGTCGCGCTCGGCCTCGCGGATCCGCTGCGTCATGACATGGCGGGCGGTCTGCGCCGCGATCCGTCCGAAGTCCTTCGGCGTCACGTCGAACTCTTCGCCGACCGGCTCACCCTCCTCGTCGAGATTCTGGGCGAACACCCGGATCTCCATGGTGTCCGGGTCGATCGTGACCCACGAGAACTCCTCTGCCCCCGGGGTGCGCTTGTAGGCGGTCTCGAGGGCGTCGGCCAACGCCGCGAACAACGCGTCGATCGGGATCCCCCGGTCCGTGGACAGGGCCTGCAGGGCCTCCATCATCTCGGGATTCATCGTCCGACCTCGCTTTCGTGGATCGCTTGCCGGTCACTCGAGTCTCGGGTCGCATCGGACCCGGATGTCCACTCGAAGACCGTGCGCGCCTTCTGGATTTCGTCGTGGCGGAGGACGCGCACGTCGTCCTCCGTTGTTCGTACCGTGATGCCGACCTCGTCGGCGGCCTCCAGGGTCCCCTGCACCCGGCGGTCGCCGTCGATACCGGGCAGCGTCTTGACAACCACCGTCGAGCCGAGCGCCCGCACGAAGTGGCCGGGTCGCCGGAGAGGCCGCTCGAGACCCGGGCTGCTGACCTCGAGCGTGTAACGGCCCTTCACCGGATCCTCGTGGTCGAGGGCCCGGGACAGCTCGCGGGTGAGGGCGGCAACGGCATCCATGCTCACACCGTCGGTGTGATCGATGGTTACACGGATCACACCACCCTCGTAGTCGACATCGAGCAGTTCGACGCCGACACGCTCACAGAGGGGCGCGACGAGCACACCGACCCGGTCGGTCACTCCCATCGCTCCTCCTGCTCGTTCCTGCTGGCACCGGCCTGGATTGCCGGACCACATCTCGTCCTTCGCACCTCGCCCAGTGAAGGCAAAAGACGTGGGCAGAGCCCACGCCTCGTCCCGAAACGATGTACGTGCGGCGGAAGCATAGCGCCTGCCCCAGCGACCCGGCCAAGGGTCAGGGCATGGCCGGAAGGTCCGGTTCCGGGTGCGACAACCCCGGCCGTGCGCCGCAGATTCCGGGTTCAGGTGATACGGCTACGGATCTTCTCGATCCGCGTTCCCGAATCGTTGACATCGTCTCCCTGCTCGGCAAGGAGGCTCTGACGGTCCCGCTCCGCCTCTCTGGCGGCCCGATCGGTGTCGACCCGGGCCAACGCTGCATCGGCACCGTGTTCATGGATGAACTCGGCCCATTCGACCAGGGCATCGACCATCTCGTCCTCGGCGACCACCGCCGCATTCTGTCCCTTGATGAAGAGATGACCGCGCTTGCGTCCGGCGGCGATGCCCAGGTCGGCGTCCCTCGCCTCGCCCGGACCGTTCACGACACACCCCATGATCGCCACCTGAAGGGGAATCTCCCTGTCGGCGAACGCCGCCATGGCCTCCTCGGCGACGGCCACCACGTCGATCTCGGCGCGACCACAACTCGGACAGGCGATCAGGTCGATGTTCTTGCGCTCGCGCAGGCCCAGCGACTCGAGCAGCTGACGGCCCGCACGGGCCTCCTCCACCGGGTCGGCAGTCAGCGAGTACCGGATGGTGTCGCCGATGCCCTCGGCCAACAGGGTCGCGATCCCGGCCGTCGACTTGAGCAGGCCGGCAGGCGGCGGACCGGCCTCGGTCACGCCGAGGTGGAGAGGATGGTCGGTGACGTCGGCCAACTGGCGATAGGCCTCGATCATGATGGGCACGCTCGAGGCCTTCACGGAGATCTTGATCAGGTCGAAGCCCACCTCGGCGAAGTAGCCGATCTCCTGAAGCGCCGACTCCACCATGGCCTCCGGCGTCACCTTGCCGCCGTGCTTCGCATAGAGGTCCGGATGCAGGGAGCCCCCGTTGACGCCGATGCGGATGGGCACGCCCCGGTCACGGGCCTCGGATGCCACCGTACGGATGTGCTCCGGCTTCCGGATGTTGCCCGGGTTCAGCCGGAGGCAGTGCACGCCGGCCTCCAGGGCGGCCAGCGCCATCCGGTACTGGTGGTGGATGTCGGCGACGATCGGTACCGGTGACCGCGGCACGATGCGGGCCAGCCCCTCGGCGGCCTCGATCTCGTTGCACGTGCACCGCACGATGTCGGCACCGGCCATGGCCAGGTCGTAGATCTGCTGGAGCGTCGCCTCATGATCGGCCGTGCGGGTCACGGTCATCGACTGGACGCTGATCGGCGCACCACCACCGACGGGGACGTCTCCGACCATCACCTGCCGAGTCGTGCGTCGGGAAAACGCTGCCTTGACCTCCACACCCCGCAGGCTACCGGTGGCAGGCCGCAGCGAACGTCAGCCGAATCGAGGTCGTCCTCCGGCGTCAGCCGAAGTCGATCGGATCGACGATGTCCCGGAAGAGGGCGACCAGGGCAAGGGCGACGAGGAAAAGGATGACCGCCCACGTCAACGGAGCCAACTTGGCGGCGTCGGCGACGTGGCGCCGCCCGCCCCGTGACCGCAGCCGCTCGTAGGTGGCGATGGCGATGTGGCCGCCGTCCAACGGCAACAGCGGCACGAGGTTGAACACGCCGATGAACACGTTCACGAGCACGATGAACCACAGGAAGTTGTAGATACCCGAATCGAACGCTGCATCACCGAGCCGAATGGCTCCATAGATCGAGAGCAGCCGGTTGTCGTCGCCCGCATCGACCGTCGCGATGCCGGGGCCGACCTGTTGGCCACCGGACTCGACGGCCCCCCCGACGAATCCCGAAAGACCGCCGGGGGTGAAGAAGCGGACGAGCGCCTCGGCGGACTGCCACACCAGGCCGCCGACCGTGGTCGCCGCCTCCGTGACTCCCGATACGGGGCCCATCCGGACCATCGGATGCCGGGGCGAGATCCCGAAGAAGCCGACCACCGCAGCCATCTCATTGGGCAGTCGTCGTACCACGGTCGTGAGACCGATGGTTGCGTCGTCGCTGCGATGCACGGTCAGCCGGTGCGTGGCCCCGAAGTCGACGAGTGCCTCGACGTCGGACCAGGAGGCGGTGGTCACGCCATCC
>CAJXIS010000200.1 GCA_913054115.1 uncultured Acidimicrobiaceae bacterium
TTCTCTGTGGCACTTTCCTGCGGGTCGCCCCGACTGGCCGCTAGCCAGCATCCTTCCCTGTGGAGCCCCGACCTTCCTCAGCGAGTCCCCCGGATGGGAGAAGCGCCGCGGTCACCCGGCCGGCTCACCGTCTCCTCCAGTGTGGCCGAGGACTCGGCCCGGAGCAACGGGGATTCCGTGCGCCCGTTTCCGGAAGGAACTCGGGTTCACGGAAAAACTGGGTTCATGAGGATTCTGGGCTCGCGAAAAAACTGGGCTCGTGAGAAATTTGGGCTTGCAACGACCGTGCGCCCCGACTAGCACTACGCGGAGATGCAGACATCGCGATCCCCCATCACCCCGAATCATGCCACCTCCGGTCGTGCCAACCGGATCGTCGCGGCGCTGTCCTGGGAGGACCGGAGCGCATGTCGGGGCCTCGATGCCACGATCTTCTATCCGGACCCGGACGACCAGATGGCCACGGATCGGGCGCTCGCCGTGTGCAACGGCTGCGAAGTACGGGAGCACTGCCTCGAACACGCCCTTGCGTTGCGGGAGCACACCGGCATCTGGGGTGGTGCGACCGAGCGTGATCGTCGACGCATCCTGCGGCAGCGCCGCCGTTCGGCCTGACGGATTCCCCGATGGGACTCGAGGGCCTCGGCGGCTGGCCCGGCCTGCTCAACCGACTCTGCGCCGGCGAAGACCTCGGATCCGACGAGGCCGAAGCGGTCCTCACCGAGATCCTCACCGGTGACGCCGAGCCCGTACAGATCGCCGCATTTCTGATCGCCCTGAAGGTCAAGGGTGAGACCGCCGATGAGACCATCGGCCTGGTCCGGGCGATGGTGGCGGCCGCCGAACCCCTGGACCTGCCGGACGGAACGATCGACATCGTCGGTACCGGAGGCTCACCCCAGAGGCGCAAACGGGCGCTCAACGTGTCGACCATGGCGTGCTTCGTCGCCGCCGGCGCCGGCGCCGTCGTGTGCAAGCACGGCAACCGGCGCGCCTCCTCGACCTCGGGGGCCTTCGACCTCCTCGACCTGTTGGGGATCGACATCGACGTGACGCCCGAGCGGGTGGCCGAACAGGTGTCGGCCCACCGCCTTGGTTTCGCCTTCGCCCGGACGTTTCACCCGGCGATGCGCTTCGCCGGACCGGTCCGGGCCGGCATCGGCATCCCCACGGTGTTCAACGTGCTCGGCCCCCTCTCCCATCCGGGCGGCGTTCGGCGGCAGCTCATCGGCTGCGCCGAACATGCACTCGGCGACCGGATGATCGAGGTATTCCGGGCCACCGGTTCGGTGCACACCTGGGTTGTCACCGGCCATGACGCACTCGATGAGATCGCCGTGACCGGGCCTTCGCGAGTTCTCGAGCTGCGTGATGGCGAGGTGCGCGAGTTCGAGATCGACCCCTCGGCGCACGGCATCCCCATCGCCGATCCCGACGAACTGCCCGGGGGCGACCCGGAGCAGAATGCGGCGATCGCCATTGCACTGTTCGCCGGGGAGGAGCGGGGCCCGGCCCGGGACATCGTCCTGCTCAACGCCGGCGCCGCCCTTGTCGTAGCGGGTGTCGTCGACGACCTCGACGACGGTATCGAGGCCGCAGCGGCGTCGATCGACGATGGCTCGACAGCGGCCGTGCTGGAGGCGCTGCGCACCTGAAATCGTCGCCGGCCAGGGTGTCCGGTGTTCGTGGCGACGAATCAGGCGGCCGCCGGCCGGGGCGTGAAGCGGGGAATCGGCCGGATCGGCTCCACCAACGGACCCTCTGTGTGGAGCAGTTCGAGTCGGTGGGCCTCCCGGTCGAACCAGGTCGCCACGCAATGCAACTCGTCGGCCTCGTCCCGGGTGACCGGTCCTACGGGGACGGGGTGGTCGAGGGTCGCATCGTCGGTTGGTTCGGGGTCACCGTCCCGCCAGGACCGCCGGAGCCTGCCGTTGGCGATCTCCACGCTCCCGTGGCCGGCGATCCGGACCCGGACCCTGCCGGCGTTTCGGAGGAGGTCGATCCTGCGCTGGCGTTGCAGCGTGGTGGCGAGCGCCTCGGCGCCGTTCCGGGCATCGGCGGCCTCCTCGAAGCGCTCGGCGTCCGCCAGGCGGGCCATGCGTTCGGCGAGGGGCAGGAGCAGCAGTTCAGGTTCGCTGGTGAGGCCGCGACGGGCGAGGTCGACGATGACGGCATACGACGACTCGCCGATCGATCCCGAACAGGGACATGCAGCCGCTCCCAACTGTGCGGCCGTACAGGGGGCAGCGTTCCGGGATCTCGGGACGCGGCCCGTGCAGCGCCGCAGCGGCACGACCGATTCGACCGCTGCAATCACCTGTCGGGCGAACGATGTGGAGCGGACCGGCCCGACGTAGAGGCCGCCGTCGTCTTTGACCACGCGGGCGACGGCCAGCCGGGGGAAGGCCTCGCCGAGCGTGAGCTTGAGGTAGACGTAGCGCCCGCTGCTGGTTCCCTGCCGGTTGTAGCGGGGCTCGAATCGGTGGATGAGCCGGATCTCGGTGACCGCCGCCTCGAGCGGACTCGAGCAGGCCTGGTGGTCGATGCGTTCGGTCTCGCGGAGGAGGCGTTGGATCTTGCGGCGGCCGTCGGTCGAGAAGTAGCTGCGAACCCGGGCCCGGAGGTTGGTGGCCTTCCCGACATAGAGGACGCCGCCTCGGCGGTCGCGGAAGAGGTAGATGCCCGGCGAGCGGGGAAGGGCGTCGGTGAGGGCCAACTTGGCGGCATCGGGATGGCCGGCCATCGTCGGCAGGACCAGGAGGTCGTCGAGCCCGGTGACGCCGAGCGCCGCCGCCCGTTCGAGGAGGAGGTGCAGGAGTTCGCCGGTGGCGAGCGCATCGTCGAGGGCGCGGTGGCTGGGTGCATGGTCGAGGCGCAGGTGGCGGGCGAGGGTGCCGAGCTTGCAGTTGGGGACCTCGTCGCGCACGAGGCGGCGTGCCAGGGCGCACGTGTCGATGGACCGGTTGGCGAGGGGCGGGCGGTCGGATCGTTCGAGCGCTGCCCGCAGGAAGGAGAGATCGAAGCGGACGTTGTGGCCGACGATGATCGAATCGCCGACGAACTCGAGCAGGGCGGGAAGGACGGCGCCGATCGGGGGAGCGTCGTGCACCATCGCCTCGGTGATGCCGGTCAGCACGGTGATGCGGGGCGGGATGCCGCAGCCCGGGTCGATCAGGGTCTGGAAGGTGCCGAGGCAGGCCCCGCCCCGGAGCTTGACGGCGCCGACCTCGGTGATGGCGCACGTCGAGGCAGAGGTTCCGGTCGTTTCGAGGTCGATGACGCAGAAGGTCACGTCCGACAGCGGTGTACCGAGGTCGTCGAGGGATCGCTGGACGTGGGTGCCATCGGCGACATTGAAGGCTTTGGCGCCATGGGCAGCGGCAGGCATGTGCACCAGTGAATCGAACATGTGTTCGTCTGTCAAGCACACATGGTCGAAAATCCGGCGCTGTCCCGGGGATTCTCCGTCACCGGGGAGCTCTCCCTTCAGTCTCGATAGCGAGTGTCACACCCCCGGACGAAGATGTGGCCATGACCAACACCCCATTCCAAGACCCAACCACCCCTGCCTTCCAGGTCGACCCCGCCGAACCGCTGGTGATCGACTGTGGCACCTGCAGCGAGCGCCACACCGCGACCTGCGACGACTGCGTCGTGACCTTCCTGCTGGGTCGTCGGCCGGGCGAGGCGATCGTGATCGACCTCGAGGAACACCGGAGCCTCCGCATCCTGGCCGATGCCGGTCTGGCGCCACCCCTGCGTCACAGCGCCGACTGATACACCTCAGGGCGCGTCATCGGCCACAGGACCTGCGACGATGGCGCGATGCATCAGGTCGATGGACAGGTCGGGGCGCCGGGAGCCGGCAGCACCCCCGATGCGTTGGCAGGCGAACTCTGCGAACTCGGCCGCCGGGCCGGACTCGACGCCGTGGGTATCGCCGACGCCACGCCGTTCACCACCACCCGGCGCCACCTCGAGGAGCGCCGTGCCCGGGGGCTTGCCGCCGACATGCAGTTCACCTACCGCAACCCCGAGCGATCCACCGATCCACGGCGCACCCTGCCCACCGCACGTTCCCTCGTGGTCGGGGCGCTGCGCATCCCGGCACCACACCTCCGACCCCCGGCACCAGCGAAGGCAAGGGTCGCCGCCTACGCACGCGACGACTACTACGGCGACCTCCGGAACGCACTCGGAGCGGTGGCGGAGCGGCTCGTCGAGGAGGGATGGCAGGCCCGGGTCGTCGCCGACGACAATGCCCTCGTTGATCGGGAGGCCGCCGTCCGGGCCGGGATCGGCTGGTACGGCAAGAACGCCAACGTCCTGCTCCCCGGTCGGGGAAGCTGGTTCGTCCTGGGATCCGTCATCACTGATGCCCCGCTTCCGGCCTCCACCGAGCCCGTCCGGGACGGCTGCGGAACCTGCGACCGGTGCATCACCGGCTGTCCGACGGGCGCCATCGTCGAGCCCGGTGTCGTCGATGCGCGGCGCTGCCTGGCCTGGCTGGTGCAGGCCCCGGGCTCGATACCGGTCGAGTTCCGGCGTGCGGTCGGAGACCGCCTCTACGGCTGTGACGACTGTCAGGAGGTCTGCCCGATCGGCCGTGGCGAGCGCGACGAGGCCGAGT
>CAJXIS010000201.1 GCA_913054115.1 uncultured Acidimicrobiaceae bacterium
GAACAGGGGGAAGAAGTGGTCCCAGATCCAGATCGAGTCGGCGCCCATGGCATCCGCCCGACGCCAGACGTCGCGCAGTGCCTCGACCGACGTGTCCTGTGGCTGGAGCTGGCAACCGACCCGCAGCCCCGTGTTCTGTGCCATCCCCGCATCCTCGCGGAGACGGTGACGGGGCGCCGACACGGAAGGCCACTGAGACCCGGATCGAGTTCTGGCTCAGATGTCCTGCAGGCGCCGCCGGAGGTCGTGCAACTCGGCGGATGGGTCGCTCACTGTGCGAGAAGGCCCAAGCCTCGGAGTTCTTCGGCGAAAGCCGTGAGGTCTTCTGCGGTACGGATCTCTCGTCCATCGCTGGTGTGGGTGACGTCGTCGGCGGTTGGTCCGTCGATGTCCTTGAAGCGCTCGCGGAGTTCGTCGACACTGACGGGCAGTCCGGTAGCCGAAGACCGCAACTCGTGGCCACAGGCCCGCAGCAGACGGGTCAGGGTCGCCGTACGCGGATCGACGATCCCGTTCTCGTAGCGCGAGATCGTCGGCTTCGAGGTGCCCGCCCGGTCCGCAAGTTCGGCCATCGTGATCCCGGCCTCTCGGCGGGCGTTTCGCAGAAGTTCCGCTGCGGTTCCCATGTCGTCGAGGTTATCAGATCACACAACTCTTGACTCGGGGTGAGAGCCCCCGCCGGGCCCGGTGATTCCCGGTCAGGCCCCGGTGATGTCGGCCGTGATGGCCTCGACGACTTCGCCCGGCACGCTGGCCATCCCGTGTGCCTCGGCGGCGTGCGCTGCCGCGTTCAACCCGCCGGTGCGACCTCGTAGCCGGCCTCTGCGATGGCGGCGATGACGGCCTCGTCGGAGGCGGCACCTTCGACCTCGACGTCGCGGCGCTCGACCGTGACGACGGCGGAGGCGACGTCCGGCAGGCCGTCGAGCGCCTCTTCGATGGCCCGCTTGCAGTGGTCGCAGGAGATGTCGGGAACGTGGAACACCCTGGTGGTCATGCGTTCGTCCTTTCGGATTCGATGGGCAGATCCTTGTCGGTCGCCACCGCCCGGCGGTAGCCGGAGAACCGGCGCAGGCGCAGCGAGTTGGTGACCACGAACACTGACGAGAAGCCCATCGCCCCGGCGGCGATCATCGGGTTCAGCACACCGAAGGCGGCCAGCGGGATGGCGGCGGTGTTGTAGGCGAACGCCCAGAACAGGTTGCCCTTGATGATGGCGAGCGTGCGGCGAGAGAGCGCGATGGCATCGGCCACGGCCCGCAGGTCGCCCGAGACGATGGTGAGGTCCGAGGTCTCGATCGCCACGTCGGTCCCGGTGCCGACGGCGATGCCGAGGTCGGCGCGTGCGAGGGCCGGGGCGTCGTTGATGCCGTCGCCGACCATGGCGACGACGTGGCCCTGTGCCTGGAGGCGCTGGACCTCGGCGTCCTTGTCGCCCGGCAGGACCTCGGCGATCACCCGGTCGATGCCGACCGCCAGTCCGACGGCCATGGCAGTGCGCTCGTTGTCGCCGGTGAGCAGGGTCACCTCGAGGCCGAGGTCCCGGAAGGCAGCGACTGCCTCGGCGCTGGTCGACCGGATCCGGTCGGCGATGACGAGCACCCCCTTGGCGCTGCCGTCCCAGCCGGCGATGACCGCCGTGCGGCCGGCGTCCTCGGCCTCGTCGATGGCGGCGAGGAGTTCGGCGGGGACCTCGTCGAACAGCCGCTTGCGTCCGACGAGCACCTCGGTGTCGCCGACCGTGGCGCGGACACCCAGCCCCGGGAGGTTCTCGAACCCGGAGACCGGTTCGAGGTCGGTTGCGGCGGCCACCACGGCGGCGGCCAACGGATGCTCGGAGCGGGCCTCGACGGAGGCGGCCCGTCGCAACACGAGCTGCCGGTCCGTCCCCGGTGCCGTCGTCACGGACACGAGCTCCATCCGGCCCTCGGTGACGGTGCCGGTCTTGTCGACGACGACGTGGTCGATCTGGCGGGTCGCCTCGAGGACCTCGCCGCCCTTGATGATCACGCCCAGGCTTGCACCGCGCCCCGTGCCGACCATGATCGCCGTGGGGGTGGCGAGGCCGAGGGCGCACGGGCAGGCGATGATCAGCACGGCGACCGCCGCTGTGAAGGCATCGCTGGCTGGTTGCCCGGTGAGGAGCCAGCCGGCCAGGGTCGCACCGGCGATGGCGAGTGCGGTGGGGACGAACACGGCCGAGACCCGGTCGGCGAGCCGCTGCACCGGGGCGGTGGACGACTGTGCCTCGTCGACGAGGCGCATGATCTGGGCCAGCATCGTGTCGGTACCGACCCGGGTGGCCTCGACGGTCAACGAGCCGTTGCCGTTGATGGTCGCCCCGATCACCTCGTCGCCGACGCCCACCGAGACCGGCACGGGCTCGCCGGTGATCATCGAGGCATCGACGCTGGACGCTCCATCGACCACCATGCCGTCGACGGGGACCTTCTCGCCCGGTCGCACCACGAACCGCATGCCGACCTGCAGGTCGTCGATCGGGATCTCGGTGCCGTCCTCGAGCCGGGCCGTCTTGGCGGCGAGGCCGGCGAGGGCGCGGATGGCGTCGCCGGACCGGCGCTTCGCCCGGGCCTCGAACCACCTCCCGAGGAGGATCAGCGTGACGATGACCGCTGCGGTCTCGAAGTAGACGTGGCCGATGTCGGCGACCAGCGCAACGGCGGACCAGGTCCATGCGGCCCCCGTCCCCATCGACACGAGGGTGTCCATGGTGGTCGAGCCGTGTGCGAGGTTGCGTCCGGCCACCCGGTGGAACGGCCAGCCGACCCACCACACCACAGGGGTGGCCAGTGCTCCGGCCACCCATTCCCAGCCGGTGAACCCGAGGCCCGGCACCATCGAGATGGCGACGACCGGCACCGAGAGCACCACCGAGGCGATGAGCCGGCGGGTGAGCAGCGCCATCTCCCGGTCGGCGGCGTCGTCATCGGGGTCGGCGGTGGCCACGGCGTAGCCGAGCTTTTCGATGGTCGCGTTGAAGGCCGCCAGATCGACCTGGTCGGGGTCGTAGGACACGATGGCCCGGGCGGTGGCGTAGTTGACGTTGGCGTCCTCGACGCCTTCGAGCCCGCTGAGGCCACGACCGATCCGGGCGGCGCACGCCGCACAGGTCATGCCCTCGATGGGGAGCTCGGTCGTGAGGAACGTGTTTGTCGAAGGCGTGTCTGTCGAGGGCATATCTGATAGGGTACCCCCTATCCCTATGGCTGGCTACTCACTCTCGAAGGACGACTACCTCACGCGGCTGCGCCGCATCGAGGGGCAGGTCCGCGGCCTGCAGCGCCTCGTCGACGAGGACACCTACTGCATCGACGTGCTGACCCAGATCTCCTCGGTGACCAAGGCCCTCCAGGGTGTCGGTGTGGGGCTGCTCGACGAGCACATCCGCCACTGCGTCCGCAACGCCGTCCTCGACGGCGACGACGCAGGCGACGCCAAGATCGACGAGGCGATCACCGCGATCGAGCGCCTCCTGCGCTCCTGAGGCGGTTGCCGGCGAACTCATGCAGTGTCTGCAACTCCGCCACGTGGTGTAGACCAATCGTGGTCGAAACAGGGGAGTCGATATGGGAATCGTCGCAGTCGAACACGACCGGGACTGGCTCGAGATCCGGTTCGAGGATGGAACCAGCGCTTGGTTCCTCGGGACCTGGCTGAGGGACAACATCACCACGGGCCGCCACCGCGACGCTGGCCAGCGGACCTTCGACATCAACTCCCTGCCCGACGTGACGATCGCCGCAGCCAGCCTCGACGCCGACACGGTGACGGTCTCGTTCGCGCCCGAGGGCCTCGACGGGACCTACGACGAGTCCTGGTTCCGGCAGCACCGACCGGACCAACCCACCGACACGGGCGTCACGCCCCTTCCGACCCTGTGGGACGCCGAGCAGCAGGACTCACTCGAGTTCGCCGACCACCCGACGCTGGTGGGCGACCCGGCGAGGCTCCACGACTGGCTGGTCAGCATCCGCGACCTGGGGTTCGGGCTCCTCGAGAACCTCCCGACCACACCCGGGTTGGTCCTCGAGGTTGTCGACCTGTTCGGCTACGTCCGCGAGACCAACTATGGCGGGGTCTTCGAGGTCCGGGACGAGCCCGAGCCGGCCAACCTGGCCTTCACCAAGCTCAAGATCGGCATGCACACCGACAACCCCTACCGCGATCCGGTTCCGGGCCTCCAGATCCTGCACTGCCTCGTCAACGAGTCCGACGGCGGCGACAACCGGCTCGTCGACGGCTTCGCGGTGGCCGAACGGATCCGCAGCGACCACCCCGGGGCGTTCGAACTGCTCACCACGCACCCGGTCCGGTTCCGCTACCTCGACGGCGACTCGGCCGACCTCCAGGCGTACAAGCCCCTCATCCAGCTCGACACGGAGGGTCGGATCGTCTGCATCCGCTACAACTCCCGCTCGGCGCAGGCCTTCGACATACCCGCCGACGTGATGGCCGACTACTACCGGGCGTACCGCATCCTCGGGGAACTGCTGCACGATCCGGGCGCCCGGATCGAGTTCCGGCTGGATGCGGGCCAACTCATGGCCTTCGACAACCAGCGGGTCCTGCACGGCCGG
>CAJXIS010000202.1 GCA_913054115.1 uncultured Acidimicrobiaceae bacterium
GCGATCTCAGGCATGGGAGATGGATCCTTTCATGGCGTTGGAGGCTCTGGCGATCTTCGACGGAGCTTGGTCCATCCAACCGATGTCACATCGGCGACCTACAGGAATCTGTGGTCAGATGACGGTGGCGATTGCGGGTGATCGTGCCCGCGGAGCGGGGACGACATGCTCGAAGACGGTTCATACGATCGACATCGGACACAGGTTTCGGTAGAGGTTCTGGGTCTCTCGGTAAGGCCGATGACCTGCCTGAAGCGGGGTGTCATCGAGACCGTCGAGCAGTTGATATCGCGGACCCCGGCTGAGTTGATGGCCCTCCCCAACTTCGGGCAGACGAGCCTCGACGAGATCGTTGAGAGTCTCAGGGACCACGATCTGAAGTTGGCCCGGGTCAGCGGGCCACACCCAGAGGCAGTCTTCAGTCCGTCCGCCAGCCGGGCCGGTCATACCCGCCACGACTTCATGGCTGACCATCGCCGGTCCGGGTTCCTGGATGCGGTCGGGGATCTTGCTGGCTGGGCGGTGGAGCACAAGGGGGCAGCCACCTTGGGCGATCTCTTCAACGAGTTGGTGGCCAGGCCTGGGTGGATGACGGATCCGTCGTTGCCGGGAACGGTGCGGGAGTCGATCCTGGAAGCGCGCCTCGAGCCGCTGACGCCGGTGGGAGGCCTACCGGATGGCTGGCGTGGTCGACTCGAGCAACTGGACAATGAGCTCAGGTCCGATGCTGCCAACGCCGCGGTCCTGGACGGACGTCTTCTCCTCGCTGATCGCCGGGATGTGAAGACCCTTGAGGAGATCGCAGACCGGTTCGACGTGACGCGAGAGGCCATTCGTCAGCGGGAGCTCAGGCTTGTCGCGAGGATTGGCCACCTGCTCCACGACGAGTTCGTCTCGGAGCGTCTGGATGAGCTGGTTCGGGAGATCGGGAGTGCCGTACCCGAGCATCTCCTGGCGGGGAGCGGTCTGGACCTGTCTGATCCTGTCGCCCGGTTGCTGCTGTTCCTCGCCGGCTTCCGCCGTGGCCGGTCGGGGAAACCGGGCAGGCCGGTGTACCACCGGGTGGCGCAGGACGGTGGGGCGTGGATCCTCTACATGGGGGCCGTTGACCTGGACCGGCTTGTCATGGCTGCTTTCAACGGGGCCCAGCGGGACGGTCACTGTGGGTCCGTGGCGATGACCGATTCGCTCATGGCGTTGTTCGGTTCCCTCGTGCCCGGTGACGAGGCACTGCATGGTCTTCTGATCGGTGGTGAACGCCAGTCCCTGGCTGAGTCGCTGGTCGCGTCAAGCGGTTCGGTCCGACTGGTACAGGACCGCATCGTCGACTGGACGGGCACGCTTGCCGACAAGGCGGTGGTGGTCCTATCGGTTGCGGGTGAACCGATGGACCGCGATGAGTTGGCTGGGGCTGTGAACCAGGGATCGGTCAGGGGCACCATCAACGCGTTCCAGGCAGACGAGAGGGTGATGCGGGTCGGTACCCGTCTGTATGCGCTCGCCTCCTGGGGTCTGGAGGAGTACGGCGACATCGTGGCGCACATGCGCGAGGTGCTCGAGACTCGAGGCGGCGCGGAGATGCCGGTCGAGGGTCTTGCGGATGAACTCGAGGAACGTTTCGACATCAACCGCTCGTCGGTGGTGATCCACAGCACGACGAATCCGACGTTCGTGAGCGACGGGTCGATGGTCCGTCTTCGCCGTGACGGAGAGGCGGTCGAGTCCAAGCCCCTGGGTGAGGAGTTCGGAACATTACGAATCGGCGACGGGCTTCATGCCGGGCGGTGGGCCATGCGTCTCGAGGTCGACCACAACCATCTGCGGGGGTCCGGCTCGCCGTTGCCGAGGAGCATCGCGTTGGCGATGGGGATGCAACCGGGCTTGACGGGAACGTTCGAGAGTGACCATGGCCCGGTCAACTGGGGTTGGACCCAGTCCAATGGTTCTCTGGGCAGCATTCGCACGATCCTCGAGAGCATCGGTGCCGTCGAGGGTGATCTGGTGTTCGTGGTGGCCGAGGGGCCGGACCGGATCGCTTTCGTGCATGTGGGCGACCGGGGAGGCGCGACCCTGGAGGAGAGGTTGTCCAACCTGTTGCAGGCCGACCTCGGGGTGCTCTATCCGTTCCCTGCGGTGGCCCATGCAGTGGGCCTGAGGCCTGATGCGGGTCACGACGAGTTGCTTATTCGTCTTGAGGACCGGTGGCGCCGTCATGCGGGCAACGAAGAGGAACGCCTGCTGCGCTCCCTGCTGGAGATGGACGAGGGCTGATCAACGTGCACCATCCTGAGATCGCCCTGACCAGGAGCTACCACGACTCCCTGGGGGACCTGCCCGAAGAGGACCAGAGACGATGCGGGCGGGCGATCCACGAATTCGTCCGCGATCCGAGCCACCCGGGCCTCGGTTTCGGAAAGATCCAGGGGATTACAGGAGGTCGGCTCTGCAAGATCAGGGCGGCACTCGATGTGCGGATCATCCTGGCCAGGGAGGGGAACATCTACTTCCCGGTCCTGGCCGGCGCCCGGGCCCAGATCTACGAGCGCGCCAGGCGCGGTCGGTTCGTCATAGACCGCGTCGGTGAGGTCATCCGTTTCGTCGAACCGCGGCGACCTGCCGAGGAGAGGGTGGACGATCGAGAGGATCCGTGGACCGGCCGGTCCATCGCGGACGAAATCCCTGCGGGGCTGCTCACTATCTGGAGCGATGCCGAGCTTCGGGAAGCGGGACTGGACGGGGCGGAGATCGAAATCATCCGGTCGCTGGAGTCAGCTGAGGACCTCTTGGAACTCCTCGGCATGGGCTGGGATGAGGAGTCGGTACAACTGGTCCTGGACTTGATGGAGGTAACCCCGGAGGAGTGGCGGACGCCCGACCTGTTCGGTGATGCGGCCGAGACGCGGTTGCGGAGGGCCTTGGACAACTTCGGCTCTCTTCACGGGATCAGCAAGTTGTTCACGCCGGACGAGATCGCCCGGATCGCCGCGAATCCGATCGAGGACTGGATGATCTTCCTGCATCCTCTCCAGCGTGCGGCCACGACGAGGCGTTACGAAGGCCCGGCGAGGATCCGGGGTTCGGCGGGCACCGGCAAGACAGTGGTAGGGCTGCACTGGGCGGCCGAGCGGGCCCGCCGGTCGCGTGACGAGGGTGAGGGCCTGCCGGTGCTGTTCACCACCTATGTGAAGACACTCCCGCCGGTATTCGAGAACCTCTACAAGCGGATGCCGGACGCCATCGAAGGGGCGGTCGAGTTCATCAACGTCGACAAGCTCGCCTATCGCGTCTGCCAGGAGGCCGGCGAGCGGAGGTGGGTGGACGGAGCTGCCGTAAGAGAGACATCCAAGGAGGCGTTCAACTCGGTCATCGTCGCAGGGACACCGCTGGGAGACGATGGGATCAGCCGCACCTACCTGGAAGAGGAGGTGCGCAACGTCATCAAGGGGCGGGGCCTGTCGACTGTCGAGGAGTACCTGGAGATTCAGCGGACGGGTCGGGGAACCGGATTCAGGGAACGGCGGCGCCGTCAGGTGTGGAAGTACATGGAGGCCTGGGACTCCGGGATGGCGGCCCGTGGCACCGGCGACTTCGCCGACACGATGATCCGGGCCGTCGAACTGGCTGGGCAGCGCCCCGAGGCGACCTACCGGTCGGCGGTCATCGACGAGGCGCAGGACCTGACGATCATGGGCCTGCAACTGGTGCGGGCACTGGTGAACGGACCGGGCGGGGTGGACCGTCCCGACGGCCTGCTGATCGTGGGCGACGGGGCACAGCGGATCTACCCGGGTGCGTTCACGCTGCGCCAGGCCGGGGTGGAGGTGCGTGGCCGGACGACCGTGTTGCGGCGCAATTACCGGAACACGGCCGAGATCCTGGAAGCGGCGATGGCTGTCGCCGGTCGGGCGACGGTGGTCGACATGGACGACGAACCAGGCGAGGCACCCCACCGACGGGACGAGGAGAGAGGCGAGGCTGCACGCACGGGCGTGAAGCCGCTGCTGGTCGACTGCAGGGACGACGAACGGGAGAACGAGTTCCTCATTGAGCGGATTCGGGCGATCGTGGCGTCGGACGAGGTCGGCCTCGGCGACATCGGGGTGTTCCTGCCGTTCGCCAGGTCGGTGTCGGGGATGATCAAACGACTGGGCGATCACGGAATCCCGGGGCTCAACCTGGAGAAGTACGAGGGGGTGCCCGCTGACAAGGTGAAGGTCGGCAGCTACAAGCGGGCCAAGGGCCTGGAGTTCAAGGTGGTGATCCTGCCGAGGGTGAAGGCCGGCTCGGTGCCGAAGAAGCAGGGAAAGAACCAGTCGGACGAGGAGTACGCGGAGCAGCGTGGCCTGGCCGTCAACGAGTTCTACGTGGCGATGACGCGGCCGCGTGACCAGCTGATCGTGACGTTCGGGTCCGATCCATCGGAGTTGTTGTTGGAGGCGATGGACGCGTTCGACACGGTCACCCCGGAGGACCTGTAGGTGGCGCCTGGGGGGGGATCCGGTACTGGGTGGTGGACGTCGGGGTCATCGAGGTGGCCGACGGAATGCTCAGGGTGCACGCCTGCTTTGACGGCTGGATCGA
>CAJXIS010000203.1 GCA_913054115.1 uncultured Acidimicrobiaceae bacterium
CGGCCGTGATGTCGAAGCCGGTCTCGCGGGGGATGCCGTCGAGGCGGCCGCCCAAGCCGACCACGATGTTGCGCAGTGCCCGCTCGTTGATGTCGAGGACCCGGCGCCAGGTGATGTTGTGGAGGTCGAGGTCGAGCTCGTTGCCGTGGAAGAGGTGGGCGTCGAGCATCGCCGAGCACATGTTGTGTGCTGCGGTGACGGCGTGCATGTCTCCGGTCAGGTGGAGGTTGAGCAGCTCCATCGGAACGACCTGGCTGTAGCCGCCGCCGGCGGCGCCGCCCTTGATGCCGAAGGTCGGGCCCATGGAGGGCTGGCGGATGGCGATGGTGGCCTTCTTGCCGATGTGGCTGAAGCCCTGGCCGAGGCCGACCGTGGTGGTGGTCTTGCCCTCGCCGAGCGGGGTGGGGGTGATGGCCGAGATGACGACGTAGCGCGCCTTCGGGCGGCCGCTCATCGCCTCGATGGCGTCGAGCTTGATCTTGGCGGTGCCCTCGCCGTAGGGCTCGAGGTACTCGCGCGGGATGCCGGCGATATCGGCGATCTCCTCCAGGGGGCGGATCGTCGCTTGGCGGGCGATTTCGAGGTCAGAGGGGAAGGACATCGGTGGCTCTCTCTGGTCGGGTTGGCTCGATGGTAAGCGGGTGGGGGCCGGCGGTGAACCGCTGATCTTCGGGGTGGGTGGGCGGAACGGGGCGAGTGTAGTGAAGGGGGAACAGGCTGTCTACCAACAGGAAAGAACCTCCCCTGAGGAGGCAGTTGTTGGAAGAGGGGTGTCTAGACGAACGAGTCGGGCAGGACGTCCTTCCTGCGGGCGATGAACTCGAGCAGGGCCTCGTCGACGGCGTCGTCGAGGGGAGGCGCCTCGTAGTCGGCCAGCATCTGCTTCCAGATGCCGTTGGCCCGCTGGGCGGTATCGAGGCTGCCGTCCTCCTCCCACTGCTCGAAGCTGTCGTTGTTGGCGACCTCCGAGCGGGCGAAGGCGGTCTCGAAGTTGGCATAGGTGTGGGCGGTGCCGAGGAAGTGCTGGCCCGGGCCGACCTCGCGGATGGCGTCCATGGCCTGGCCGTTCTCCGACAGGTCGACGCCGTTGACGAACTTCCCCATCAGGCCGCACTGGTCGGCGTCGATGACGAACTTCTCGTAGCCCATGGCCAGCCCGCCCTCGAGCCAACCGGCGGAGTGCAGCATGAAGTTGACGCCGCCCATGATCGCAGGGATCAGGGTCGCCATGCTCTCGGCGGCGGCCTGGGCGTCGGGGATCTTCGAGGCGCAGAGGTTGCCCCCGGACCGGAAGGGAACGCCGAGTCGGCGTGCCAGCGCCGCCACGATGTAGAGCACGAGTGCCGGCTCCGGCGTGCCGAAGGTCGGTGCACCGGTCTGCATCGACATGGACGATGCGAACGAGCCGAACACCACGGGCGCTCCGGGCCGGACCAGTTGGACGAACGTCATCCCTGCCAGTGCCTCGGCGAGGGTCTGGGCGGCGACGCCTGCGACCGTCACCGGTGCCATGGCTCCGGCCAGGATGAACGGGCTGATCATGGTCGCCTGCATGTTGTGGGCGTAGACCTCGGCGGCGCCGAGCATCGTGGCATCCCAGGCCATCGGCGACGAGGCGTTGATCAGGCTCGTCATCACCGTGTTCTCGGCGACGAACTCCTCGCCGAAGGCGATCTTGGCCAGGTCGACCGAGTCCTGGGCACGTTCGGCGGCGGTGACCGAACCCATGAACGGCTTGTCGCTGTAGCGGATGTGGGCGTACACCATGTCGAGGTGCCGCTTGGAGACCGGGATGTCGACCGGTTCGCACACCGTGCCCCCCGAAAGGTGCATGTGTGGGCTCTTGTACGCCAACTTCACGAAGTTGTGGAAGTCCTCGATCGTGGCGTAGCGGCGGCCGTTGTCGAGGTCGTGGACGAAGGGCGATCCATAGGCGGGTACGAACACGGTGGCATTGCCGCCGACCTGCACGCTGCGCTCCGGGTTGCGGGCGTGGTGCGTGTAGATGGCCGGTGCGTTGGCGGTGATGATCTCGCGGCACATGCCCCGGGGGAACCGCACCCGCTCGCCGTCGATCTCGGCGCCGGCCGACTTCAGGAGTTCGAGCGCACTCGGATAGTCGCGGAAGTCCATGCCGAGCTCTTCGAGGATCGTCTCGGCGTTGTCCTCGATCAGGGCCAGTCCCTCCTCGGAGACGACCTCGAACGGCGACATGGTCCGCGTCAGGTAGGGGAGGACATCGGCGGCAGCAGTCTCGGCACGGGCCGCCTGACGCGCTGCTCGGCCTCCGGATCGGCGGCGGGGTGCCTCGCTCACTTGTTGACTTCCTCTCGTGGGGATTCTCGTGTGGGTCGCCGTCGTCGACGCCCTCGTTCGTTGGCACCACCGGCAGTCGCCGCCGGACGCTCGGGCAGGGTCAGGACCGTCGAGAGTCCCGGATAGTCGGCGGTGCGGTGGGGCACGGCCATTGCGTCGACGAAGTGCGCCTGGAAGGCGGGCTCCATGGCGGTTTCGATCTTCTCGATGTCGTCGACGAGCACCTGGATCTCGCGACGGGCGGCACCGGAGAGCAGGGCGATGGCGGCACCGGCACCGGCGGCGTTGCCGACGGCCATCACCTCGGAAGGGGTGCAGTCGGGGATCAGCCCGAGGACCGTTGCATGGACGGTGTCGATGTGGCTGCCGAAGGCGCCGGCGAGGGCGATGCCGTCCAGCCGATCGACGGCGAGGTGGTCCATGAGGAGCCGGATGCCGGCGTAGAGGGCCGCCTTGGCCAGTTGGATCGCCCGGACGTCGTTCTGGGTGACGAGGATCCGGTTTCCGTCCCCTGAGTCGTGGAGCACGTAGGCGAAGGTGCGACCGTCGGGTTCGATGCGAGGAGAGGGCCGGGTGTCCGGTCCGCCGACGACGCCGTCGGTGGTCATGAGCCCGGCGAGGTACATCTCGGCGACGACCTCGATGATCCCCGATCCACAGATTCCGGTGACGCCGGTTGCCCGCACGGCCTCGTCGAAGCCGGGCTCGTCAGACCACGGTTCGACCCCGAGGATCCGGATGCGGGGCTCTCCGGTTGCCGGGTCGATGCGGACGCGCTCGATGGCACCCGGCGTCGCCCGCTGGCCGGAGCTGATCTGGGCACCCTCGAAGGCCGGGCCGGTCGGGCTCGAGGCGGCCAGGGTGCGGCCGTTGCCCGAGAGCACGATTTCTGCGTTCGTGCCGATGTCGACCACGAGTTGGACGCCTTCGGATTCGTGGGGTCGGGTGGCGAGGACCACGGCGGCCGTATCGGCCCCGACGTGTCCGGCGATGCAGGGAAGCACGTGGACCCTGGCGGCCGGGTGGGCCTCGAGGCCGAGTTCGACGGCCGTCCGGTCGACCGCATCGGAGATCTCGAGGGTGAACGGGGCGACGCCGAGAGGGGTCGGGTCGAGGCCGAGCAGGAGGTGGTGCATGATCGGGTTGCCGACCAGGACCAGTTCGAGGATCTCGTCCCGTGTGGCGTCGCCGTCCTCGCAGAGTCGACCGAGGAGGGCGTCGAGCGCCTCGCGAACGGCTGCGGTCAACTCGACCTCGCCACCGGGGTTCATCATCACGTAGGAGACCCGGCTCATGAGGTCCTCGCCGAACCGGATCTGGGGATTCATGGCCCCGGCTGTGGCCAGGGCGGTTCCGGTCGCCAGGTCGAACAGGTGGCCGGCAAGGGTGGTGGAACCGATGTCGATGGCGACGCCGAGCACCCGGTCGCGCAGCCCCGGCCATGCGGCGACGATCTGCTCGTCGTCCCGGATCGCCACGGTGGCGAGGCCCGTCCCGTCGGCGGTGACGTCGAGGCCCGGAGCCTGTTCGAGTCCAGTGAGGCTCCATTGCCTGCCGAGGGCATCGAGCAGGTCCTCCCCGGGGGCGAGTTCCACGAGCCGGAGAACCAGCACTGCGTCGAGTTCGATGTCGCCGAGGTCGATGTCCTTGCGGATCACCTGTTGGTGGACCTGGCTCGCTGCGGGCACGTCGATGACGAGGTCCCCGCAGATCGTGGCCGAACAACTCAGCCGCCTGCCCTCTGTCAGCGGCCGCCGACCCCGGTAGCTGGTCTCGACGGCGCCGGGTGATGAGAGGTGGGAGGCATCTGCCGTGATGCCGTGCTTGGCGAACTCGCCGTACATGGGCTCGACCTGGCAGCGGCCACAGATGCCGCGACCGCCGCAGACCGAGTCGATGTCGACGCCCAGCTTGCGGGCGGCGTCGAGCACCGTGGTGCCCGTCGAGGCGTTCCCGCGGCGTCCCGACGGTGTGAAGACCACGAGGTGGTCGGCGTCGCTCATCAGATCGACATGACCGAGGCTCGGATCTCAGGCCTGCGGGCGACGACGACGGCCGCGGCGTTCACGGTCGGTGGTGATGGCCGGGTCGCGGTGGGTGCGGATCCAGGCGGCGCAGTCGGTGTCGTGGCCGGCGAGGACGTTGGCTGCCTGGATGGCCGTCTTCACCTCTTCGTGCAGGGGGCTCATGATCGCCGAGGTCATGCCGGCGCCGATCGCCATGGCGAGGAACGTGCCGGTGGTGTGGTGC
>CAJXIS010000204.1 GCA_913054115.1 uncultured Acidimicrobiaceae bacterium
CGCCGAGAGCGTGACGCAGCGCGATCTCCCGGGTCCGATCGTTCGCACGCACCAACATGAGGTTCGCCACGTTCGTGCACGCGAGGAGGAGGAGGAGGAGGAGGAGGAGGCCCACCGCTCCCAAGAGCACCAGGAGCTGTGTCCGAACTTCCTTGATTAGGAAGTTCCGCATTGGGGTAAAGCCGGCACCCATGACGGAATTCGTTTGCGGGTAATCCTCCTGGAGGCGGCTCACGACCACTTGGAGCTGAGCATCTGCTTCCGTCTGAGTCACGTCTGGCTTCAGGCGAGCGAAGGCCCGCACCCAATGCGCTCTCCGGAAAAATGGCGCATCGCGGTCGGTGGTCGCCCACCCCGGAACGGTCCACAGCTCAGTCTCGGCACTCGGGTAGCTGAACCCCTCAGGCATGACCCCGATGATCTCGGGTGAGCCGGCAGACAGCTCGATCGACTTTCCCACGATGTCGGGATCGGCGCCGAAGTAGTTGATCCACAGGTCGTGGCTGATGACGACGACATTGTCGGAGCCCTCCCAGGTCTCGTCCATCCGAAACCCGCGGCCCAAAGCCGGCACGACTCCTAGCGTCGAGAAGAAATTGCCAATCACTTCTGTGGCGCCAAGGAGCACGGGCTCACCATCGCGGAACGCCGTCACCTGATTCGAAAAGTCGCTATAGCCTGAGACGGCCTCGAACGCCTCCACCTGGTCCCGCCAGTCGAACACATTGGCCGGTGCCGCCGTGGCATCATCCCAGCCGAACTCCGGGTTGGTCTCGAAAAGCATGACGAGTCGATCTGCGTCGCCGAACGGCAACGGACGGAAAAACGACGCGTTGACCGCCGAGAAGATCGCGGTGTTCGCTCCTATGCCGAGTGCCAGAACCGCAATCGCGACCAGCGCGAATCCTGGATTACGCCCGAGCGTCCGCATCGCGAACCGCACGTCTTGTCTTGTCGTCTCCCACATCGTCGCCCCTCCCCGGGTTCCCGTTATCCCTGTTTCCAGCCCAAAGTGCAGTCGCACCACGAGCACGGCCGCACCCATCACCTCACTTGTCGCGAACCAGAGTGCCGATGGACCACCGCGCGTTTGCGCCGCGCGCTGGTCGTGGACCGCGATCAACTCCTCGGCGTGTCGCTCTCTGAAGACCGACGGTGAGAGCCGCAGGAGAAGTTGAACCGCCCATCTGGTCATGACGCGCCCTCGACCAGGAGGTTCTTCTCCCGGGCGGCGGCAACGAGCGCCGCCAGCCGAGTGGACTCTTCCATGGCCCGCTCCCGACCCTTCTTGGTCAGCTGGTAGTACCGACGCCGGGCATCATCCGCGGCCGTGGGGCGACTCTTCGGCTCTTCGATCAGGCCCTCTCCCTGCATCCGCTGAAGCGCCAGATACAGCGCGCCGGTGCTCGGAGCCGATGCGGCGTCGGCGCGACCCTCGATCTCCTTGATGATGCCGTAGCCATGTCGCACCCCGTCTGCCAGCGCGAGCAGGATCTGGTAGGTGAGCGGTGTCATGTCCGGCATCGAGAGCTCCATTATGTAATTCATTGATATATAAGTGACTTATATATAAGACGCATGACTATGCCTCGTCAACGCACCTGAGAAGATTGGTTCGATGGATCTCCAGCTCGGGTTGTTCCCCGATGAACCGGCGTCACGGACCCCCGCGGCCGTGGTTGCTCCGGCTACCGTTGCGCCGGAACTGATCGAGATCGCCGGCAAGCTTCCGGCCAACCTCCGCCTCGGCACCTCTTCATGGAGCTTCCCGGGCTGGGATGGCATCGTGTACGACCGCCGCACCTCACAGCGGGTGCTCGCACAGCAGGGCCTCAGCGCTTATGCGGAGCACCCACTTCTGCGAACCGTGGGCGTCGATCGAACCTTCTACCGACCGATCCCCGCGGAGGACTTTCGCCGCTATGCAGACGTGGTGCCGGCCGGATTCCGCTTCCTGGTGAAGGCCGACCGCATCCTCACCTCACCGCACGAGCTGGAGGGCTTCGGCGTGAGGGCGACGAACCCGAGGTTTCTCGATGCGCGCTACGCCATCGAGGAGGTCGTGGCTCCTGTCGTCGAGGGCCTGGGCCCGAAGGCAGGGCCGATCCTATTCCAGTTCCCGCCCATCGCGCCCAATCTCGTCGGCGGTCGAGGCCAGTTCGTCGAGCGACTGCAGGCATTCCTCGCCGAGCTACCGGTCGGACCGACCTATGCAGTCGAAATCCGCACGCCGGCGTTCCTCACCGAGGAGTATGCCGATGCGCTGCGGAGCGTCGATGCCGCGCACTGCTTCACCGTGCACCCGGCGATGGCGTCTCTCGACCGTCAGCTCGCGCTCATCCAGTCCTATCAGCAGCCCGCCCTGGTCGTGCGCTGGATGCTCCACTCGGGGCTTCAATACGAGGCTGCCAAGGAGCGTTACGAGCCGTTCAACCGCATCGTTGACGCCGATTCCGACTCCCGAGATCGCATCGCCGTCGCCGTCATGGACGCTCTGATCGCGGAACGCGACGTGTTCGTCATCGCAAACAACAAGGCGGAAGGTTCTGCCCCGCTCACTGTGTTCGAGCTGGCGCGGCGGATCGCCACATGGGAGGACGCGCCCCGGTAGGTACTCGGGCTACCGCGTGATCCGCTGCTCTTCCCCGGTCTCCATGTTCATGGCCCACAGTACCGACAGAGGAAACTCGCCCCTCACGAACGCGAGCCAGCGCCCGTTCGGCGCGGGCCTGGGGGCGAAGCCGGGCGTGACCGGCCGCCGACTGTTCACGCTCGTTCGTACGACGTACACGGTGTCTCGGAGGCTGAAGAAGATCTGGTCGGAGTCCGGGTGCCACGACGGCATCGAGCCACGTCGAACCCTACCCCACCCTCCGACGGGCGAAGTCAGGTGCACGAACTCGCCGTCCTCCATGGTCACCGAAAGGGTGATCCGTCGCCCGTCCGGTGACCATTCGGGCCCATGGTGGGCCGACCCGGGTGGGGAGCCGACCATGCGCACATCCGTGCCGTCGGCATTCATGATATGGAGCCGAGGCGAGCCGTCGGTCCTGTCCGAGATGAATGCGATCTGGGCTCCGTCGGGCGAGTACGCGGGCTCCGTGTCCTCACCCGGGTCATCGGTCAGGCGCTCGGTGCCCGTGCCGTCCGGCCGCATTCGGTAAATCTCGCCCTGACCGTCACGCGTCGACCCGAATGCGATCCACAGGCCGTCCGGAGCCCAGCTTCCGAAGGTGTCGGGTCCATCGGAGAGGCGCAGACCCGCGCTCGGCTCATACGCGCTGGCAGCCGTGTCCGGCGCGATGATGCCAAAGAGCCGGTACCGCCCTCCCTGATCCCACGTCGCGAGAAGACGGTCACTCCTCGGTGACCACACCGCCTCCTGGATGAAGTCGACCTCCGGCTCTTCCGGAGCGACCTCTTCTGGAGCGGGCTCGGCTTCCGTACCACAACCGATCAGCCCGAACACCAAGGCCGCCGAGATCATCCGGAGTCCGACGCCCGCTGAGACCCATGAGCGACATTCGGTCATCGCTGCAGGTCCCTCAGCTGAGCGACGAGGTCTTGCGCGGCCCTACCCAGATTGGTGGCGCCTCGCCCATAGTTGCGCAGCAGCACCACCCCAATCCTGGCGTCGGGGTCGAAGGCCATGTTCGCCGTGTAGCCCGCCACCGAGCCCCCGTGTCCTGCGATGGTTCGACCGTCCTGATCGACCGAGATGCTGAACCCGAGCCCGTACCCTTGCGTGGGGCTCTCCGGCGTCTGCACGGTCAGGGCATCCCGTCGGCTCTTCTCGGACAGAATCCTGAGGCCCGGCACGCCGCTCATCGCGCCCATGAAGCGGCCGAGGTCGGCCACCGTCGAGTAGACGCCACCGTTCGGGACCTTGTATCCGCGCCCGTCGTGTTCACGAGCGGGCTGCTCGGCGTCGATCGCCCCGTTCTGGCTCACCACATATCCAGTGGCGAGGCGTGCGTCCAGCTCCGCACCGTCGACGATGAACTCTGACCCGGTCATGCCCAGGGGCTCGAAGACCTCGGTACGGACCATGTCCATGAACGGCCGGCCGGTCGCCCGCTCGAGCGCGAGACCCGCGATGCCGAAGCCGATGTTCGAGTACTGGTAGCGTGCGCCCGGGACAGAGTCGTAGGCAGTCTGCGGAATAGACTCGAGAATCCGATCACCCCAGGAGTCCAGCGGACCGACCACGGACCCGGACCAACTCGGTTCTCGGATCAGGCCCGCGGTGTGACTCGCGAGATGCCGAAAGGTCACGGCTTCTGCGCCGGGCCGGCGATCGCTGATGTCGGCGAACTCGGGTAGGTATCGCTCGACCGGATCGTCGAGCTCGATGACACCCTGATCGACGAGGCGCATCATCAAAACCGCAGTCACCGACTTGGAGATCGAACCGGTGCGGGACACGGAGGCGGTCGACATCGGCACCCTGGCATCACGATCCGCCCAACCGAACGCCCGCGCCCAGACCAGATCGCCGTCGACCATGACGCCGGCCACGACTCCCCCGACGTCGTCGGCGACGACGTCTGCTTCGATCT
>CAJXIS010000205.1 GCA_913054115.1 uncultured Acidimicrobiaceae bacterium
GGACGGCCTTTTCGTCCTCGGCGAGTCCGGCCTCGCGGGCGGCAACCCGTGCGGCTCGTCCTCCGGCACGTCGGCGTGCTTCGCTCATGGAGCGTCCTTTCTCATGGTGGGTTTCCCCTCAGGCCCGGAGGCGTTGGTTGGTCGGATCGTGGGCCGCTGCGTCGAGGACGGTGGCCGTGTGGCGTTCGTTGAACAGGCGAATCTCGAAGGTCGAGCCGGGGGTGGCGTATCCGGGCGCCACGTAGGCGAAGCAGAGGCTCTTGTCGACGGTGTGTCCCCAGGTGCCGCTGGTGGTGACGCCCATGACGGCGTTGTTGCCGGGTCCGTAACAGGGTTCGTTGCCGCGGCAGTCGGAGTCGGTGGCGGCGACCTCGGCGTAGACGAGGATCATGTCGAGTCCGGAGTTGTCGGGGCCGGCCTGTTCGTGGCGGGCGACGACGGCGTCGCGTCCGAGGAAGTCCCGGCCCGAGTCGAGGTCCACGAACCGGCCGAGGTCGGCCTCGACGGGCGTGATCTCGGTGGTGAGTTCGTTGCCCCACGCCTTGTAGGCCTTCTCGATGCGCATGGTGTTCATGGCGTAGGCGCCGAAATGGACCATGCGGTGGGGTTCGCCGGCGGCGACGAGGGCGTCGTAGAGCTCGGTCATGCGGTCGATGGGGTGGTGGAGTTCCCAGCCCAGTTCGCCGACGTACGAAACCCGCAGTGCGATGCAGGGCACGCCGGCCACGTCGATCTCCCGGCCGGTGAGCCAGGGGAAGGCGTCGTTGCCGAGGTCGGCGTCGGTGAGTGGGGCGAGCACCTCGCGTGCCAGCGGCCCGGTGAGGGCGAGGATGCCGTAGTCGCCGGTGACGTCGGTGACGGTGACGTCCTCGCCGGGTTCGATGTGCTGGGCCAGCCAGTCCTCGTCGTGGGTCTCGCCGGCCACCGCCGAGTTGAGGTAGAAGCGCTGAGCCTCGCCGTTCCCGTCGGCCTCGCCGCCGAGCCGTGTGATGGTCATCTCGCCTTCGATGCCGCCGGACGAGGTGAGCATGTGGACGAGGCGCAGGCCGCCCCGCCGGGCCGGCAGCCGGTTGGCCGACAGTCGGTCGAGCAGGGCGGTGGCGTCGGGACCGGTCACGAAGAACTTGGCGAAGGCGGTCAGGTCGGCGATCCCGACCCGGTCGCGCACGCCCCGGCATTCGGCGGCGACGGTGTCGAAGGCGGTTGAGCGCCGCCAGTTGTAGCCCTCGGGTTCGCCGAAGTAGCGGGGGCGTTCCCAGCCCCAGACGTCCTGCCACTGGGCACCGAGGGCGTCGAGCCGGTCGTAGATGGGGGTCATTCGCAGGGGGCGGCCGGCCATGCGGTATTCGCCTGGCATGCGCACCTGGTACATCTCGTGGTACTCGTCGATCGACTTGTCGATGGTGTAGTCGAGGGTGGCCCATGGGCCGAAGCGGCGGGGGTCCATCTCGCGGACGTTGACCTCGGTCTGACCGTGGACCATCCACTGGGCGAGGTACTTGCCGGCGCCGGGGCCCTGCGTGATGCCGATCGAGGCGCCGACGCACATCCAGTAGTTGCGCACGCCGGGGGCGGGGCCCATGAGGAAGCCGCCGTCGGGGGTGTGGGTAATGGGGCCGGAGATGGTCTGCTTGATGCCGGCCTCGCCGAAGACGGGGATGCGTTCGGCGGCGAGTTCGAGCCACGGCATGAGGACGTCGTGGTCGGGTGGGGTGAGATGGAAGTGGAGGTTCCAGTCGATGCCCTCGGTGCCGTAGGTGACGGCGTCGGCCCGTTCGTAGGGCCCGACGAGGAGGCTGTCGATCTCGCGGCGGTAGTAGCACGACGACCGGGGGTCGCGGACGACGGGCATCTCGCGTTCGCAGGCGGCCATGGCGGGGAGCGACTCGGTGATGAGGTACTGGTGGATCATCGAGACGATCGGGACGTCGAGCCCGACCATGGCGCCGACCTGGGGGCCGTAGTGGCCGGCGGCGTTGACGACGTGGTCGGTGATGACGGTTGCCCGTTCGCCGGCCTTTTCGGTCACGACCTCCCAGCGGCCGTCGGGTAGGAGGTTGACGTCGGTGACGAGGGTGTGGCGGGCGATGGTGGCGCCGAGTTGGCGGGCACCGGCGGCCATGGAGTTGGTGGTGCCGGTGGGGTCGGCCCAGCCGTCGTGGGGGGTGTGGAATCCGAAGATGACGTCGGAGGTGTCCTCGATGAGTGGGGCCATCTCGCGGATCTCGTCGGGGCTGATGAGGTGGGATTCGATGCCGATGAGCTCGAGGACGCCCTGCACGTAGCGGTACCACTCGGCCTGTTCTTCGTCGAGGGCGAGGCGGATGGCGCCGCAGCCGTGCCAGCCGGGGGAGAGGCCGGTCTCGGCTTCGAGGGTCTGGTAGAGGCGGGTGGCGGCGAGGTGGACCTTGGCCATGTTGAGGCTGCCGATGAAGTGGGGGATGAGGCCGGCGGCGTGCCAGGTGGAGCCGGAGGTGAGCTCGCCCTTTTCGATGAGGAGCGTGTCGGTCCAGCCCTCGTGGGCGAGGTGGTAGAGCAGGCCGGTGCCCATGGCGCCGCCTCCGATGATCACGCACTGCGCCTCGTCGCGCACGGCGCACCCCTTTGCTCTTGTGGCCGGCCGGCGCCGGGTGGTTGGAGTGTTCCAATGAGTGGAACGTTCCGGTGACTGGTGTTCTATGCTAGCCGCGTGCAGTCGATAGAGCGGACGTTCAGCGTGTTGCGGGCTGTTTCGGCCGGCGGCGGCTCGGTGGGTGGCTCGGTGGGCGTTTCGGAGGTGTCCCGGGCGACCGGCCTCGCCAAGTCGACGTGTTCGCGGATCCTCGCCAGCCTGGACGATCTGGGCATCGTCGAGCGGATCGACGACGCCGGCCGCTTCGTCATCGGCGCCGGCCTGATCTCCCTGGCCGGGTCGGGCACGTCACCGTCGTCGTTGCGGGAGCTGGCCAGGCCCGAGCTGCTCGACCTGGCCGACCGGCTGGGCGAGTGCGCCGGCCTTGCCGTGCCCGATGGCCGCGACGGCCTCTACGTCGACCAGGTGCCGGGCCCCGGCCACGTGCAGGTCACCGACTGGACCGGCCACCGCTTCCCGCTGCACACCATCGCCGCCGGCCAGGCCCTGATGGGCGGCTGGTCGGACACCGACGTCGCCGCCTACGCCGCCGACGGCCTCGACGAGTTCACGCCGCACACGGTTACCACCCTGGTCGGCCTGCGCCAGCGGGTCGGAGAGGTGCGCCGCACGGGCGTGGCCTGGACGATCGGCGAGTTCAGCGAGGAGATCTCGGGGGTGGCGGCAGCCGTGTGTGGCCCCGACGGCAGGGCGGTGGCGTCGCTCACGGTCTACGGCCCCGTGTTCCGCTTCCCCGGAGAGGCCGACACCTGCGCCATCGAACAGGTGGTGCAGGAAGCCGCCGCCAGGGTGGGAGCCAGGCTGGCGGGCTGAGGGGTCCGCCTCGGTAGTGTCGGGCGGGTAGTGCCTTCCCCCTCAGGTGGCCGGTGAGATCCGGTCGATGACGCGGAAGGAGTATGTCCTGCGCCTGCGGTCCTCGCCTGCCTCGGCGACGATGCGGTAGCCCCCCTGCTTGGGGAAGTTGACGCTGGTGTTGTAGACGATCGGTGCCCGGGATTCGCTGCCGGGGACCCTGCCCGGTGGGCGACCGATCTTGAGGTCGAGCTGCTGTTCGAGGAGCCTCGAGCCCCCGTCCTCGTCCTCGATCCACATGGCGACGTGCTGGGGGTGGTTGGTCTCGCTCCAGGGCACGACCACGGTCAGGGCGATCGCGATGCGGTGCGGCTCGGGTGCCTTCCCCTGGTCGTAGTAGCGGGTGAGGGTGTCCCACTCGGCGCCGCTCATGTAGAGCAGCCCGTTCTGGATCTCGGCGTGGTTGGCGAGCGTGAGGAGTGAGATTTCGGCCATTGGGCCCCGATTCGGTCATTCGATCTTGTCGGACAGTGTCCGACAGTGTATACAGATGGATGTGATGCATGAAGAATCAGGAATGGGGCTGGTACGGCCGGTCATGAACCTGGAGGATCGACATGAGTGATTCCGAGGCCGCAGAGCTGTATGCGAACCGGTTCGACCCGGACGAGTGGGAGGAGGAGGCGGTCGAGATCGAGGTCCCACAGTCGAGCACCGGCGTGATGTCATTCCGCCTGCCCAATGAGGAGATCGACGTACTGGTGAAGGCGGCCAAGGCCGAGGAGATGACGCTCTCCGAGTTCATCCGCACGGCGCTCAGCGAGAAGATCGACGGCCGGTCGGGTTCGTCGATGCAGGGCGTGAGCACCGGTCGGCTGCCGACGACCCGAACCGAACGCCCGCTCCGGAATGCGTCGGTCTCGGCCGGCGGAGACGCAGAGGCCACGCCGGCGCCCACCCCGGGAGCCACCAGCAGCGCCGCCACCTGATCCAGGGGGTCGACCGGAGGCGAGGCCCCGTCAGCAGTCCTCGTCGAAGATTTCGTCGTAGTCGAAGGCGGTGCCGCAGGTCAGGCAGTACGTCACGTCGTCGAAGAC
>CAJXIS010000206.1 GCA_913054115.1 uncultured Acidimicrobiaceae bacterium
ACTGGCCAGCTTCCCGCCGCACGACGTATCCCTCTTCCAGGTCCCCCAGTTGCTTGCGATCCGAGGCGGACACCGATCGCGCTGGCACCCGGGCCATGCGAGCCACGGTGGCCTCCATACGGTCCTCGTCCACGGTCTCTACTTCCGGCAGAAGCTGGGCCTCGGCACCGGCCTCGTCCATGACGTCGACGGCGGAATCAGGCAGTTGTCGATCCCGCAGGTGGCGCTGGGCCAGCTTGGCGGCGGCCGTGGTCTTCCCCGATCCCTGGAGGCCGGCAAGCAGCACCACCGTCGGCGGCTTCGAGGCGAACGTGATCGGCATCGTCTCGCCACCGAGGATTCGGGTGAGTTCCTCGAGGACGATCTTGACGACCTGCTGACCGGGATTGAGAACTCCCGCCAGCTCCTCGCCGACGGCACGCTCCCTGATCCGATCCTGCAGGGTCCGAACCACCTCGAGGTGGACGTCGGCCTCCAACAGGGCGATGCGGCTCTCCCCGAGGATCTCCTCGACCTCCTCGGGGCCCAGGCGGCCCTTCCCCCGGATGTTGCGGAGGATTCCCTCGAAGCGACTGGTCAGGCTCTCGAACATCGCCGACCCCTCAGTCGAACAGGGCGTCGACGAAGTCGCGGGGCTCGAAGGGCACGAGATCGTCGAGCCCCTCTCCCACGCCGACGTATTTCACGGGAATGCCGAGCTCGCCCTCGACGGCGATGACGATGCCGCCGCGAGCCGAGCCATCCAGCTTGGTGAGCACGAGGCCGGTGACGTCGGCGGCCTCGGTGAACTGCCGGGCCTGGACGAGACCGTTCTGGCCGGTCGTGGCATCGAGGACGAGCAGCGTCTCGGTGACCGTGCCCGCCCCCTTCTCGGCAACCCGTCGGATCTTGGTCAGTTCGTCCATCAGGTTCTGGCGCGTGTGGACTCGTCCGGCCGTGTCAGCCAGCACCAGGTCGACCCCCCTGGCTGCGGCGTGCTCGACGGCGTCGAAGACGACGGAACTCGGATCGGCCCCCTCGGCACCCCGGACGACCGTGGCATCGGCGCGCTCGGCCCACAGCTCCAACTGATCGACGGCCGCCGCACGGTAGGTGTCTCCGGCGGCGAAGATCACATGTCGTCCCTCCGCCACCTGGCGTCGCCCCAACTTGCCGATCGTCGTCGTCTTGCCGACACCGTTCACGCCGACGAAGAGCCAGACGCTGGGCGCTCCCCCGACCGCCAGGGACCGGTCGATGCCTTCGAGTCGGCGGACGATCTCCTCTTTCAGGAGGTCGATGACCCCGTCGCCGTCGGTGGCTCCGGCATCGGCCGCCCGCTCGCGGACCCGGGCAAGGAGCGACGTCGTCATGGAGACCCCGACATCGGCGAGGAGAAGCGCCTCCTCGAGCTCATCCCAGACGGCATCGTCGAGACGGTCGCGGCCGCGTACGTCGGCCAGGCGTGTGCCGAAGGCCTCGCGGGCGCGGCCGAAACGGGTACGGAGGCTCATGGCGAGGGCAGCCTAACGGTGGCCACCACGGGTGCCGGGGGGACCGGAACGATCCCTGGGCAGCTGGCGCTAGCCGATGAAGTCGTCCCAGGAACCGAGTTCGACCACGGTTGTCCGGAGGACCCCGTCGCGCTCGAACTGCAGCTCCACCGACATGCCGGGGAGCCGCAGCTGGATGTCCGCCCGGAGGGCGTCCATGGCCACGAGCGGGCGCCCGTCGGAGATCACGATCAGGTCGCCGGGCTCGAGTCCGGCAACATCGGCCGGGGAGCCGGGTTCGACCGCTTCGATCTGGGCCCCCGGACGACCGTCCGTGGTGGACATGCCGACGATGCCCAACCAGGCGGTCCCGACGGGCTCGCCGGCGAGGAGGCGCTCGGCCACGATGAGCACCGTGTCGCTCGGAAGGGCGAAGCCCACTCCGGCGCTGGAGACATCGAAGGAGTTGTTCGTCCG
Source organism: uncultured Acidimicrobiaceae bacterium (assembly GCA_913054115.1). Classification (GTDB taxonomy): domain Bacteria; phylum Actinomycetota; class Acidimicrobiia; order Acidimicrobiales; family MedAcidi-G1; genus S20-B6. The sequence continues at coordinate 1,950 of CAJXIS010000206.1, forward strand.
GATCGAGGTGTTCATGCCGATGACCCTGCCGGACCGGTCGACCAGCGGGCCTCCCGAGTTGCCGGGGTTGATCGGCGCATCCGTCTGGATGGTCGCAACCCCGGCGCATTCAGCGGTCAACTGCCGGCCCCGATTGCAACCGAAGGAGGGAACCACCCGCCCGATGGCGCTCACGATGCCGGAGGTCACGGTCTGGGACAGTCCGAACGGGCTGCCCACCGCCACGGCGAGTTGGCCGACACGGACCTCGTCGCTCGGAGCGAACGTTGCGGGCAGCAGTTCGGGTGCGGGTTCCTGAAGGCTGAGCACGGCCACGTCCCGGCGGATGTCGGCGCCGATGACGGTCGCCGCTATCTGGCGGCCGCTGGCCAGGACCACCCCCACCTCGATGGCTGCCAGTTCTTCGGCCGTCACCGCCTCGTCGATCAGCACGTGGGCATTGGTCACCACGTGGCCCTCACCGTCGAGAGCGATTCCCGAGCCCTGGCCGAAGCCCGGGACCAGAACGAGTACCACCGAGGGGGTCACCGCCTCGGCGACCGCGACGACCGGCTCGTCGCCGGGATCGGTGACCGGCGCCTCCCCGACGATCACGGTGAGGCCAGTCGAGTCCGAACTCGACCCGTCACCGCTTCGTATCAGCCAGCCGGCGCCGACGCCGGCGCCAACCAGGAGCACTGCCACCGTCCCGGCTGCGAGCAGTCGTGCCCCCCTGCGAACGACGGGATCGACGGGGGCGACCGGCGCAGGCAACGGGGCGGCGACGTCGTGCGACGAAATGTCGATCTCCGGCACCTCGGCCTGCTCCCAGAAATGCGGGACCTCGTCGGCGCCGTCCATCGTCTCCGTCGTCTCCGGGGGCACCGGGGGCGCCGTCGTCTCCGGGGGCACGTCCGGGAGCGGATGGGTGCCGCCTTCTTCGTGCATCGGATCCTCCACGCGGCCAGTATCCCTGCTCGAGGTCAGCGATCCACGTAGCGGGGCAGCCAGATCGTGAAGGTCGATCCGACACCCACGGTCGAACGCACGGTGGCCTGTCCACCGTGACCCTCGGCGATCTGGCGGACGATCGCCAGGCCCAGGCCCGACCGGCCGTGCTCCCTCGCCGATGGGAGGTCCCCCCGCCAGAAGCGCTGGAAGACGTGCTCGACGTCATCGGGATCGATCCCGGGTCCCTCGTCGCGGACAGAGATCCAGACCATTTCATCGTCATGGCCGGCGGCGACCAGCACGGAAGTGCCCGGATCGGAGACGCGGATCGCGTTGCTGAGCAGGTTGGCGAGCCCCCGGCGGAGGGCCACCGGGTCGCCGACGACCGCTAGTCGCTCAGCCACCTCCGCCCGAAGGTCCACGCCCGCCGTCGCGGCGGCCGCAGCGAAGTCGCCGACCGTCTCGGAAACGACCGACGCCAGGTCGATCGGATCGCGATGGATGTCCGGCCGTTCATGGTGCGCATACAGGAGCAGGTCGTCGACCATCGACGACATCCGGGAAGTGGCCCGGAGCGCCACCTCGCCGGCCGCACGGAAGTCGTCGGGGCCAGACGCCGGGTCGTCCATCACCACGTCCAGGTTGGTGCGGAGAACGGCGAGGGGGTTGCGCAACTCGTGGGAGGCCTCCTGGATGAAGTGCCGCTGCATCTCGAAGGCGGTGTCCAAGCGGTCGAGCATGTCGTCGAACGTGTCGGCTAGTTCCCGGAACTCGTCAGGTGGGCCACCGAGGCTGATGCGGCGCGACAGGTCCGTGCCCTGAATCCTTCGGGCGACAGCGGTGATCCGATCGATCGGGCGCACGACGAGCCCAGAGACGTACCACCCGATCAACAGGCTGGCGATGAAGAGCACGGCCAGGGCGACCACGGAATAGATCCTCAACTGCCGTAGCGCCCGTCGGTTGACCGCTTCCTCGAACACCTGCAGCCCATCGGAGGAATCGTCCGTCGGGGAATCGCCGATGAGTTCGGAGAACACCGAATGGCGGGACATCGGCTCGTCGTCGAGGACGCGTGCCACGTTCTGGTAGATGGCGCCGACGGCGACCGCTGCCACACCGAACAGCAGGATCGCGTGGAGCAGCGCCAGGCGGTACCGGATGCTCGATGCGGGGAGCCACAGGCGGCGGAGGACCGACTGCTGATCGTCGGTGCTCATCTGGCTCCGACTCCCCCGTCGAGCCGGTAGCCGCGACCGATGACGGTTTCGATCGCGCCGCCTCCGCCCACGGCGACCAGCTTCTTGCGGAGCGTTCCCACGGTCACGCGTACGGTCTGCGTGAAGGGGTCGGCGTGTTCGTCCCACACGTGCTCGAGCAACTCCTCCTGGGAGACCACCATCCCGGGCCTCGACATGAAGTACCGCAGCAGGGCGAACTCCTTGGGCGTCAGGTCGAGGGTGGCACCCTGACATTCGGCGTGGTGGCGGGCCGTGTCGAGGAGCAGCCCCCCGACGTCGAGCACCGCCCCCGAGCGGCCGGCATCCCGCCGCAGCAGAGACCGGATTCGTGCGCCCAACTCGTCGAAGGAGAACGGCTTGACCAGATAGTCGTCGGCTCCTGCGTCGAGCCCGGAGAT
>CAJXIS010000207.1 GCA_913054115.1 uncultured Acidimicrobiaceae bacterium
GGGCCATGTCGGCCGGCGAACCGTCGGCCACCGGGCCGAGGACCTCCTCGGTGGCCGGGTTCACGTTGTCGAACGTGGCACCCCCCTCGGCCTCGACGAGCTCGCCGCCGATCAGCATGCGCAGGTCCCCCACGGGTGGTTCTCCCCTCTCCGCTACCAGACGAGTGGCAGGTTGTCGATCTGCCGCAGGTTCGGTGAGTACAGCAGTTCGGCGCCGTCGGCCAGCCGGTAGTCGGGAATCCGGGCATGCCACTCCTCGAGGGCCACCCGCAGTTCCATGCGTGCCAGATGAGACCCGAGGCACCGGTGGATGCCTCCACCAAACGCCAGGTGCTTGTTGACGGCCCGGTCGAAGTCGACCTCGTCGACGGCGTCCCACGCCGCCTCGTCGGTGTTGGCCGAGCCGAGCATCACCGAGACGAGCGTGCCGGCGACGATGGGGCAGCCCGACAACACGGTGTCGCCGGTCGTGATCCTCGCCACCGACGTCACCGGGGTCTCCCAGCGCAACATCTCCTCGACGGCGTGCGGGATGGCCGCCGGGTCGTCGACCAGGCGCTGCCGCTCGACGGGGTGCTGGGCCAGCCTCGCCAGCATGCAGTCGAGCGAAGCGGTCACCGTGTCGAGCCCGGCGAGGAAGAACAGGTAGCAGATGTCGATGACCTCCTCGGGGGTGAGCCGCTCGCCGTCGACCTCGGCGTCGAGGAACCCCGAGATGAAGTCGTCGCGGCGCTCTTCCAGCCGTGCGTCCACCACCTCCTGGAGGACCGCATAGATCTGCGACCCGGTGGCGGCGACCATCTCCCCGCGTTCCTCCCTGGAGGAGGCCGGCGGCCGGATGATCCCGTCCTTGAGGGCGATGAACTCGGCGGCCCGGTCGATCGGGAGGCCGAGGAGTTCGAGGAACACGGTCGATGGCAGGGGTTCGGCAACGGCCGAGTGGAAGTTGCAGGCACCGTCCCCGGCAACGGCGTCGACGAGGTCGGCGACGAGGGCACGGGTCCGTGCCTCGAGCGGGGCAATGCGCCGGGGTGCGAAGAGGGGGTCCAGCAGTTTGCGGAACTTGGCGTGGTCGGGCGGGTCGATCTGGAGCGGGATCAGCGGGCGGACCTGGCCGATGTGGACCGCTTCCACCCCCGACGAAAAGACCTCCGGGGTGCGCAGAACGGTGACCACGTCCTCGTGGCGGCTGACGAGGGTTGTCGACATCAGGCCCATGTCCATCTGCATGACCGGGGTGTTGTCCCGCAGCATCCGGTACATGCCCTGGGGTGCCGCCAGCATTTCGGGGTCGTCGAAACCCAGCGGGCTCCCGTCCGAGCCGGCGGCGTCCCTCAGGTCGTCGGGCTCAGCCATCGGTGCCGGCCACGACGATGACAGTGATCGCCTCTTCGGGGCAGTTGGCCGCCCCACGCTGCGCCTGTTCCAGGAGATCGGCGGGCACCTCGGCCGGGTCGGTCGTGCAGTAGCCGTCGTCGTCGGGCTCGAACACCTCCGGCGACAGGACGTAGCAGCGTCCGTGGCCGGTGCAGCGGGAACGATCGACGGTCACCTGCATCGTGGACATCCGGTCAGGAGGCTACGCCGAGGAGTTGGCGCAGGTTGCCGCCCATGATGCGGGCCACATCAGCCTGGGCCAGCCCGTCCGGCAGGTCGTCGACGTAGCCGATGGGGTCAGCGAGCCCCTCAGGATGCGGATAGTCGGAGCCGAACAGCACGCGTTCAGGCCCCAGAAGGTCGATCAACTCGGTCAGGCGGTCCTCCCAGAAGGGGTTCACGTACACGCACCGGCGGAAGGTCTCGACCGGGTGCTCGGTGAACTCCTGCGGCATCTTCTTGTGGACCCCTTCGAACTCGCTGAGCAGTGGTTCGACCCAGGTGCCGCCGTTCTCGATCGTGGCGATGCGAACGTCGGGGAACCGGGTCAGCGCGCCGTGGCAGATGAGCGCCGCCATGGCGTCCATGATCGCCCGCCTGCCCATCACCATGGCCCGGAACGGGTTCGGCCGGAACGGCAGGAACTCGGTTCCGCCGCCCTCCCAGAGCTGGGCCAGGTCCGCATAGCCGGAGTCGGACGAGTGCATCGAGACGAGGACGCCCGACTCCTGGACGAGCCCCCAGAACGGGTCGAACTCGGGGAGCCCCGGGGACCGGGGGCCGCGGAGGCCCCACGCCGGGGCCGGGCGGACCAGCACGCTGCGGGCCCCGTGGTCGAGGCACCACTGCAGCTCCTCCACCGCCCGTTCGACGATCGGCAGCGTGACGATGGGCGTGGCGAAGATGCGGTTCTCGTGGTCGAACGACCATTCCTCGTGCAACCACCGGTTGAAGGCGTGGATCGCCGCATGGGTGAGGTCGGGGTCGTCGCGCATCCGTTCCTCGAGGAGGCTCGCCAGCGTCGGGAACATGAGGGCGTTCTCGATGCCGAGCTCGTCGAGGTGCGCCAGCCGGCTAACCGGCTCCCTCGCCCACTCTGGGCAGCGGATGGGCTTGCCGAAGATCTCGCGCAGCGAGCGGCCATCGGGGTTCCCGACGCGGAAGTACTCCTCCTGCGCCCCTGGCGGGGCCACGACCTCGAAGGTGGGGTTGGGGATGTACTCGCTGATCAGCCCGTTGATGGCGATCTTCGTCCGGCCGCCCACCTGCACATACCGGATCGCCCCTGCGTAGCGCTCCGGGAGGTACCGGGTGAAGGCCTCCTCGGTCTCGTACAGGTGGTTGTCGGCGTCGGCGATCGGAAAGTCGATCGGGTATCGGCTCATACCCCACCCCCTGCGCTACCGGCCGGATTCATGTCTTGTTCACGAAGTCGGCCAACGAGACGTTCTTCTCGCCGTGTCGACCCTTGTCGAACGACCGGATCGAGACGTCGTGGTCGCCTGCCTCGGCACGGAGCGCCCCCACGGTGCATGCGGAACGATCCCGATGGGCGAACGGGTCGTACGAATACCAGTCCATGGCGTTGAGGTGCGTGATCCGGTCGATGTCCTCGTCGGAGACGCCGGCGAACACCTCGGCCAGTTCCTCCGGGGCGTTCGGCCAGTTGGAGTCGGAGTGCGGGTAGTCCATCTCCCACGAGAGGTTCCCGATGCCGATCTCGTGCCGGAGCTTCACACCGACCGGATCGGTGATGAAGCAGGTCAGGAAGTTGCGGCGGAAGACGTCGCTGGGCCGAAGGTCACCGAAGTCCTGGCCGGTCCAGAGGTGGTGCATGTCGTAGGTCTTGTCGGCCCGGTCCATGAAGTACGGCACCCAGCCGGCGCCACCCTCCGAGAGGGCGATCCGGAGGTCGGGGTAGCGGCGGGGAACGGTCGACCACAGCAGGTCCGATGCCGCCGTGCTGATGTTCATGGGCTGCATCTGGATCATGACGTCCATCGGGGCATCGGGGGCGGTGACCACGAGTTGGCCCGAGGAACCGAGGTGGATCGACAGCACCGTGTCGCAGTCGACCAGGGCCTCCCAGAGCGGGTTCCAGTAGTCGCCGTGGAAGCTGGGCTCGCCCAGCGGGACCGGGTTCTCGGTGAAGGTCATGGAATGGCAGCCCAGTTCGGCGACCCGCCGGACCTCTGCGGCGCACGCCTCGGCCGACCAGATCATGGGCAGCGCCATCGGGATGAACCGTCCCGGGTACGCCCCTGCCCACTCGTGGATGTGCCAGTCGTTGTAGGCGCGGATCAGGTCGGCGGCGAACACCTTGTCGGGGTGTGTCGCGAAGAGGCGCCCGGCGAACCCCGGAAACGACGGAAAGCACATCGAGCCGAGGACGCCGCCGGCGTTCATGTCCTTGATCCGCTCGTGGACGTCGAAGCAGCCGGGGCGGATCTCGTCGAAGGCGGTGGGCTCGATGCCGTACTCCTCCTTCGGCCTGCCGGCGACAGCGTTGAGCCCCACGTTCGGAATGACCGCGCCGTTGAAGGTCCACACGTCGTTGCCCTCGTCAGTGTGGAGGACCTTCGGTGCCTCGTCACGCCACTTCGACGACAGGTGGTCGTCGAACATGTCCGGTGGCTCGCACAGGTGGTCATCGATGCTCACCAGGACCATGTCGTTCATGTCCATGACGTTCCTCCACGGCTCCAGCGCCGCGTCGGGACACGGCGCACATCCCGATCAGAACTGTAGAACGCAGTCGGTGCCGTATGCCAATGCAGCGTGCGGAGTCAGCCCCGGCGGTAGACCCAGCCGGCGGGTTCGGCCCATCCCGACCAGAACCGGTGTTGGAGGCGGTGGAGCGACGGCCCCACCAGCAGGGCGAACACGATCGTGCCCACGCCCACCGAGCCGCCGAGGACGAGGCCGACGATCAGCACGGTCACCTCGAGCAGCGTCCTGGCAACCCGCGTCGTGAGCCCGGCGTCGACCAGCGCCGTCATCAGGCCGTCACGCGGCCCGACCCCGATCCCCGCACCCAGGTAGGCCATCGAGCCGAAGGCCACGAGCAGGGGTGCGCCCACGACCAGGGCCAGTCGGATCGCAAACGACGAAGGCGTGTCGAACACGGACAGCA
>CAJXIS010000208.1 GCA_913054115.1 uncultured Acidimicrobiaceae bacterium
AGGAAGGCGGTTGCCAATGATGCGGCGAGCAGCGAGCCCATCGCCCTCGAGAGCTCCCTCCAGGGCACCGGCTCACCATCGGTGAAAAGGCGACGCTCCGGCGCCAACGCGATCAGGATGCCGAGCACGGGCGCCAGGCCATGGGCGATTCCGAAGGGGCCACTGCTCCTGACACCGATCAGGACCATGACCACAACGAGGGCCAGTCGGCTGACCCCGTCGCCCAGAAGGTACCTCGAATAGGCGCCGAATCGATTGGTGCCTGCGAGGAGCCCGCGCGCCAGGTGGCCTGCGCCGAAGCCAATCACCAGCATCAGCATCCCGACCAGGAGAAGCGGCTCGCCGTCGAAAAGGCCGTCGATCAACCAACGGGAGGCGAGGAGTGAGCAGGCGACCAGCACGAGGCTGATCGCCAGCCCGATCGCAGCGGCGCGTCGAACGACAGGAAGTGTTCCGGCGGCCGATCCTCGGGAAGCGACGATCCGCGCCACCTCCTGTTCGAGGGGTTGGAACAGCCCGGGGCCCAACAGGAAACCAATGGCCCAGAGCAGTCCGATGGGGTTGTAGGCCTCCGGACCCAGTGTGCGTGCGACGATCGTGATGAAGGCGTAGGCGGTGATCCCGTTGATGGCCAATCCGCCGCCGATCACGACCGTCCCGCGCGGCAGACGATCGAGGACGCGCATCCGGGAACTCTAGGAGGCGTTCGTCCGACGCCGTCGCCCTTGACTCAGCCCGGGGGCGGCTCGCTCACCCTGGGCATGCAGAGGCCGTCGAGTTCCTGGATCTCGATGAGGTCCCGGTTCTCCCAGGTGACCTGCAGGGTCGGGTCCTTCTGCAGCCGGTACTCGCGGAAGGTCATGTCCATGGCGTCGAAGGCGACGAGCCGACCCGACAGCCCCCTGCCGAGCCCGAGGATCAACTTGATGGCCTCGAGCGCCTGGATCGAGCCCACGATCCCCGGCAGCACGCCGAGCACGCCGGCCTCGGCGCAACTGGGGGCGAACTCGGCGGGCGGCGGCTCGGGCAGCATGTCGCGGTAGGTCGGGCCGTTCTTGGGGTCGAACACGGTGACCTGCCCCTCGAATCGGAAGATCGAGCCGTGGACCACGGGGATGCCGAGCTTCACCGATGCGTCGTTGAGCAGGTAGCGGCTCGGGAAGTTGTCGGCACCGTCGACGATCACGTCGTAGCCGGCGATGATGTCCATGATGTTGTCGGCACCCAGCCGGGTGTCGTAGGTGACGACGTTGACATCGGGGTTCAGCGCCGTGAGGGTCTTCTTGGCGGAGTCGACCTTGCGGTCCCCCACCCGGTCCATGTTGTGGAGGATCTGTCGCTGGAGGTTCGACTCGTCGACCACGTCCATGTCGATGATGCCGATCGTGCCCACGCCGGCAGCGGTGAGGTAGAGCGCAGCCGGCGACCCCAGCCCGCCGGCTCCGAGCAGCAGCACCTTGGCGTCGAGGAGCTTCAACTGGCCCTCCTCGCCGACCTCGGGCAGGGACAGGTGCCGCTGGTAGCGGTTGCGCTGGTCCGGGGCGAGCGTGCGGGGCGCCGACCAGTTGCGGCCCTCGTCCTTCCACCGGTTGAAGCCACCGTCCATCGAGATGACATCCGTGTAGCCGAGCTGTCCGAGGGTGTCGGCAGCGAAGGCCGACCGCACGCCGCCGGCGCACATCACGACGATCGGCTGGTCGCGGTCGGTGACCCTGTTCTCGATGCCGGACTCGAGGTTGCCCCGGGGGATGTGGATCGAGCCGGGGATCGCCCCCTGCTCGTACTCGTCGGGTTCGCGCACGTCGAGCAGGAGGTGGCCCTCGGCGAGGAGGGCCTCGGCGCCGGCGGGGTCGGTCTCGCGGACGCGTCCCTTGGCAGCCTGGAGGAGTTCACGGAAGGTGGCCATGCCCGAAAGCCTACCTATTCAGTCGGGATTCGGACACCGTCCGCCTGGGCACCCAGGATCTGCGGCAGCAGGTCGGCGATCTGGCCCCGCAGCACCATGTCGGCCAGATCGTCCATCTCGGTCGGCTCGGCATTGAGCACCACGACCGGCCGGCCCGCCCGCACGGCCTCGGGAACCATGAGGTTCACCGGACCCACGCCCAGCGTGGTTCCGATGGTCAACAGGACATCAGCCTCACCAGCCGCGAGCAGGGCCCGGTCGAGGTCACCGGGGAACAGTTGTTGGCCGAAGCTCACCGTGGCACGCTTCAACAGGCCGCCGCAGTCGAGGCAGTGCGGGTCCTCCTCACCCGCCTGAACCCGTTCGAGCACTCCTGCGATGGGTGCCTGCACCCCGCAGCCCAGGCACATCGAGCGCCGCACCGTGCCGTGGACCTCGACGATCCGGTCGGGATCGGTTCCGGCCATGAGGTGGAGGCCGTCGACGTTCTGGGTGACCAGGGTGTGCAGTCGGCCGGATCGCTCCAGGTCGACGAGTGCCTCGTGGCCGACGTTGGGCCGGGCGTTGTCCCAGATCCCGCTGGCCATCACCTGCCAGTTGGCCCGGCGGACCTCCGGATCGGCCAGGTACACCTGCAGGTTGGAGGCCTTCTCGGCGGCCGGGTTCAGCGTCCAGATGCCCTGCGGTCCCCGGAAGTCGGGGATGCCGCTGTCGGTCGAGATGCCCGCCCCGGTCAGCACGGTGACGCTGCCGGCACCTTCGAGCAGGGTGGCGGCCGCCGCCACGGGGTCGGGTGTCTCGGGCATTCAGGGAGCCTCGCGCATCCGATCGGGGGCGGCCGACGAGATTCTCCTTGACAATGACTGACATATACTGAGATACTCACTTTGCACTTCCCTCCTGCCACATCCCCCACCCCGTTCCATCTGCCTCAGCAGGAGGCCACCGTGTCCCCACCACCCATCTTTCCGACCGACCGACTCCGAGTCGAAGCCTGGGACGACCCCCTCATCGACCGTCTCGGCCACGATCCCCGCTCCACCTACGCCGAGCAGTACTGGCTCGGCATCCTCGGCCCCAGCGCCTGCTGGCTGCTGCGCCGACTCGCCGACGGGCTCGACGCCGAACCCACCGGCTTCGACCTCGACCTCCCCGACACGGCGGCATCCATCGGACTCCGACTCAACGGCGGCAGGCACGCACCGTTCCTGCGAACGCTCGGCCGACTCTGCCAGTTCCGCATGGCCCGCCAGGCCAGCCCGACCACGCTCGAGGTCCGCCGGCACCTGCCGCCGCTCACGCTCTCCCAGGCCGACCGGCTCCCCGCCGAACTGCGCGACCGGCACCGGGCCTTCATGGAGGCCTCCCGCCACGACCACGAGGCCGAGGCCGTCCGCCGGGCGCGCCACCTGGCGCTCACGCTCGTCCACCTCGGCGAGGGACTCGACGCAACGGAGCGCCAACTGCGCGAGTGGCACTTCGAGCCCGTCCTCTGCAACGAGGCGGCCGGCTGGGCCTGGAGTTCCCACCGACACCCCTCGAACCGACCCGTCACCAACCAGCCCGCCACCGAATCGCCGGAAGGCAGAGCGCCCGAGTTCCTGCCCGCCCTCGACGGCGCCGCCTGATCCGGCCGGTCGCCGACGGCCCGCCCGCCGTTCCCCCTCCTACGGCGGCGGGCCGGCGGCGACCTGTTCTGAGGGACCCGGGCCAGCTCAGTTCCGGTCCGGTACCTCGAAGTTGGCGATGAGCTCCAGCAGCAGCCGGACGCCGAATCCGGTGCCGCCCTTGGTGATCTCGCCGTCCTCGCTGTCGGTGAACGCCGGACCGGCGATGTCGAGGTGGGCCCACGGGATGCCGTCGGCCACGAACTCGCCGAGGACGAGGCCGGCGGTGAGCGCCCCGGCGTACGGACCGCCGATGTTCTTCATGTCGGCCACCGACGAATCGAGCATCTTGCGGTAGTCGGCCGGCAGCGGCAGGTGCCACACCCGCTCGCCCGACCGCTCGGACGCCGCCTCGACCTGGTCGATGAAGCCATCGTTGCGGCCCATCAGGCCGGCGATCCCGGGGCCGAGCGCCACCATGCAGGCACCCGTCAGGGTGGCCAGGTCGATGATGGCGTCGGGCTTCGCCTCACTGGCGAGCGACAGGGCATCGGCGAGCACCAGTCGGCCCTCGGCATCGGTGTTGAGCACCTCGATGGTCTTGCCGTTGCGGATGGTCAGGACATCGCCCGGACGCGTCGCGTCGCCACCGGGCATGTTGTCGGTCATCGGCAGAAACCCACGGACCCGGCAACCCGGTGCCAGGGTCGGCAGTGCCGAGAAGGCGCCGACCACGGCTGCGGCTCCGCCCATGTCCATCTTCATGTCCATCATCCCCTGGCCGGACTTGATGGACAGCCCGCCGGCGTCGAACGTGATGCCCTTGCCGACGAGGGCGATCGTGCCCTTCGCCCGGCCCTCGGGGCGGTAGTCGAGTTCCACGAACCGGGGCGGCCGCGTCGATCCCCGACTGACACCAAGCAGCCCACCCAGGCGTGCCCGCTTGATGGCCGCCTCGTCGAGC
>CAJXIS010000209.1 GCA_913054115.1 uncultured Acidimicrobiaceae bacterium
CCGAACTCCGTGCCGAGATGCACCTGGGGTTCGCCGCTGTCTCCAACGAGTTCGCTGTCGTCCACAAGGAACTGGCTGGCATCCACAAGGAATTCGCCGACATCCGCAACGGCTTCGCCGACATGAAGCGGTGGACGGTGATGAGCGGGATCGGGATCGCCACGTCGAGTTGGGCGGCGGCGATCGCCATGGTGGCGCTGAACTGAGGGCGTTCGGTCAGGTCGCCTGATCAGACTGCGTAGTCGAGGGGGAGCGCCGTGGTGCTCTTGAGTTCCTCCATGACGAAGATGCTGCGCACGTCGGTGAGATCGACCCGCTGGATGAGCCGCTTGTAGAAGGCGTCATAGGCGGCGATGTCGGGCACCACGACCCGGAGCATGTAGTCGACCTCGCCGCTGGTGCGCCAGGCCGCAACGATCTCGGGGAACTCGGCGATGCCGGTGGTGAACCGCTCGAGCCAGGTGGCGGAGTGGTCGCCGGTACGGACCTCGACGAGGGCGGTGACCCCGAGGTTGAGTGATTCGGGATCGAGCAGTGCCACGCGCCGTGCGATCACCCCCTGCTGCTGGAGCTTCTGGACGCGACGCCAGGCTGTGGTGGCGGCGAGGCCCACCGCCTCACCGATCTCGGCGCCGGTGAGGGTGCCGTCCGACTGGAGGAGATGGAGTATTTCCCGATCGATCTGGTCCACAATCAAAGGTTAGTGCATGAAAGGGAAGATAGATGCACGACGAGTGCACGATTGACCCAGATGTGCGCGAAAAAGCAAACCTGCTGCGGGGCGCTGCCTCTACGGTGTGGGCATGGCAACGGGAACCGATCTCCACAAGAACCTTCTGGCCGCATTCGTCGAACATCCGGCAGCGGCTGGCGAGAAGTACGGACAACACTGCCGGCGGGCGCTCCGGGTATCGGCGACGCTCGCCTTCGCTTCGATGGCGGCCCTCGTCCATGCCCTGGTCCCGGCCTGGTACACCACGCGGGCCAGCGACACGGTGTTCGAGCTCCACGACGATCTCCAGCGGGTGCGGGCCTTGCAGGAAGTCGTCTGACCCGGTTTCTCGTGGTGCAGCGCAGCCAGGGTGCGGCATGCGCCCTACAGTCCGACGGGTGACGACCGCCCCACTCCTCGTCGAGGTCACACGCGGCGAACACGTCGAGAGCAGCCATGTGATCGATGCGGTCATCGCCACCGCCGACGGCACCGTGCTCGAGTCGTGGGGCGACCCCGACCGACTGGTGCTTCCCCGTTCGTCGGTGAAGCCCGTCCAGGCGCTTCCACTCGTCACGACTGGAGCGGCGGACGCATTCGGACTGGGAGCGGTCGAGTTGGCGCTGTCCTGCGCCAGCCACGACGGCGAGCCCGACCACGTCGCCGCGGTGTCCGCATGGCTGGCCAGGATCGGCTGCTCGGTCGATGATCTCGCCTGCGGCGTTCATGCGCCGCTGGGCGGGTCGGCAGCGTCTGCGCTCGTCGCATCCGGAGACCCGCCGAGTGCGGTGCACAACAACTGTTCCGGCAAGCACGTCGGATTCCTGACCGTGTGTCGCCATCTGGACCTGCCCACCGACGGCTACCTGTCGGTCGAACACCCACTGCACCGTGACCACGTGACACCGGCCATGAGCGAGGCCTTCGGTTTCGATCCCGGCGCTCAGCGCCCCGGTACGGACGGTTGCGGGATACCGGTCTGGGCGGTGCCACTCGACCGCCTGGCGGTCGGTTGGGCCGGGCTCGCCATGGCCGACCCGGGTCGGCGCCTGCTCGATGCCATGGCCTCGGAGCCCTTCTTCGTGGCCGGCAGCGACCGGGCCTGCACCCGGCTGATCGGTGGGACCGGGGGAGCGGCGGTTGTCAAGACGGGGGCTGAGGGCGTCTTCTGCGGGGTGCTTCCCGCGACCGGTGTCGGGATCGCCCTCAAGGCACGCGACGGTGCCAGGCGGGGCTCCGAGGCGGCGATCGGCTGGCTGCTCGGCCGCCTCGGCGTGCTCGACGGCGACGGTTCCGGCTCGCTCACCAACCACGAGGGCACCCGGGTCGGCGAGGTCCGGGTGTCCGATGGCGGGCCGGGCGGAGCCGCTCTCTAGGGTCCGCGGGCACGATCGGGTCCGACGGCATGACAGAAAGAGCAGACCATGGGAACTTGTGACGGCCGCGTGGTGATCGTCACCGGTGCGGCTCGCGGCCTGGGGCGGGCCCATGCGCTGGCCTTCGCTGCCGAGGGTGCGACCGTCGTGGTGAACGACCTCGGCGTCTCCCGCGAGGGTGAGGGTGGCGACTCCGGCCCGGCCCACGAGCTGGTCGCCGAGATCGGGGCGATGGGTGGCACCGCCATCGCCAATGGCGCCGACGTGGCCGACTGGGACCAGGCGCAGGCCATGGTCGCCGAGGCCGTCGCCCGGTTCGGCCGCCTCGACACCCTGGTGTGCAACGCCGGATTCCTGCGGGACCGGATGCTCGCCAACATGTCGGAGGACGAGTGGGATTCGGTGGTTCGGGTCCACCTGAAGGGGCACTTCGCCCCGATACGCCACGCCGTCGCCCATTGGCGGGATCGTTCGAAGGCAGGGGAGGAGGTCGATGGGCGCGTCGTCATGACCACGTCGGGGGCCGGGCTGCTGGGCAGCATCGGGCAGGGCAACTACGCAGCGGCGAAGGCGGGCATCGCTCTGCTCGTCGTCCAGGCGGCCGCCGAGTGGGGCCGTTACGGGGTGAGGGTCAACGGGGTGGCACCGGATGCGCGGACCCGGATGACCGAGGGCGTCTTCTACGACGCCGAGGTTCCTGATGCGGCCTGGGACGAAAAGGACCCGGCGAACGTGTCGCCGTTGGTCGTCTGGCTGGGGAGCGGTGACTGCGATGTCACCGGCAGGGTCTTCGAGATCACGGGCGGTCGCCTCAACGTCTGCGATGGATGGCAGCACGGGCCGGTGGTCGATGCGGGAGAGCGCCCCTTCGCCGTGGACGAGATCGGTGAGGCCGTGCACCGGTCGATCGGGGGCGCCCCCGATCCAGCGCCCGTCTACGGGGCCTGAGGTCGGGCCGACTCCTCGTCGGCCAACTGGACGGCCGCCTCTCCGTAGGCCGCGATCGCATCGTTGATGTCGATTCCGAGTTGGCGGGTTTCTGCGGCGTATCGCCGGGCCGCATCGGCGAGTCGCCGTTGCCGCTCGAGGAGTGGCTCCGAGTGGGGTGGTTCGTCGACCACGAAGGTGCCGAGCCGTCCGCGTCCCCGGACGGATCCGTCCTGCTCCAGTTGGCGGTAGGCGCTGGCGACGGTGCCGGGTGCCAGCCCCAGTTGGGTGGCCAGGTTGCGGACCGTCGGCAGTCGGCAACCTGGCTCGAGCCGTCCGACGGCGATCATGACCGCCAGCTGGGCCCGGAGCTGCTCGAAGCGGGGGACCGAGCCGGCATCGTCCAGTCGCAGGATCAGGCGGCGGGGGAAACCGTGCTGGTCGGTGAAGCCGATGCGGGCGCTCTGAAGCATGACTGTTCATTGTATCAATACAAAGAACGGTCAGTAGTCAGAAATGGGCCAGACGTTTGCCTTTTGTGGTGACACAGTGCAGGTTTGTATCAACAACAGCCATCCGGGGGAGCCAGCAGTCGATCCCTTCGGCGGATCAGGAGGATTCCATGCAACTCATCACCGCAGTCATCAAGCCCTTCAAGCTCGACGACGTGAAGGACGCCCTCGCCGAACTCGGTGTGCAGGGCATGACCGTCAGCGAGGTCCAGGGCTTCGGCCGTCAGGGCGGACACAGCGAGACCTACCGGGGCACCGAGTACAAGGTCCTGTTCACCCCCAAGACACGGGTCGAGGTCGTCGTCGAGGACAGCCAGACCGACGCCATGGTCGATGCCATCGTGGCCGCCGCCCGCACCGAGAAGATCGGTGACGGCAAGGTGTGGGTCACCGACGTGGGCACCCTCATCCGCATCCGCACCGGCGAGCGCGGCGCAGACGCGGTCTGACACCCGGCACGACGCTCTGGCCGTCTCCGGTCCGATGGACCGAGGCGGCTACCGTCGCCCCATGAGCGACGAGCAGACGGGCGAGCGCCCGGACGACAGCGCCGATCGGATCCTGTTCGAGATCCGCAACCAGGTGGCCTGGATCACGATCGACAGCCCCGATCGCGGCAATGCACTGACCCCTGCCATGCGGGACCGGCTCGGTGGCCTGCTGCGCGGTCTGAACGGTCGCTTCGAGGCCCGCGCCGCGGTGATCACCGCCACCGGTGAACGCCACTTCTGCACGGGGGCCGACCTCGGCGCCCCGAGGCAGCCGGCACCCCGACCAGAGGGTGCGCCCCAACCGGCGGTCGGCGAGGTGCGGCGCATGATGCTCGACGGACAGCTCACGCTGATGCCATCGGTCCTGGACTGCGAGGTCCCGGTCATCGCCGCCGTGAACGGCACGGCGGCCGGGATCGGGGTTCACCTGGCGCTCTGCTGC
>CAJXIS010000210.1 GCA_913054115.1 uncultured Acidimicrobiaceae bacterium
TGACATGGCCGCCGAGTTCAAGCGGACCATCGAGATCATCGAGGCCAGTGGAGTCCTCGACCAGTAGGCGCCACGTGACAGAAACCGGGATGTCGCGATGACGGCACGATCGACGGCGCGCTCCGGGCGGCCGCCGTGGACACTTTCGGGCAGCGCCGTCCTCGTGGCGGCGCTGTTCGCGCTCCCTGGGGGCTACGTGCTCTGGCGGGCCCTGAGCGGCGGCGCCCTCCACCTGCTCACCGAGCGGCGATCGCTCGAGCCGCTCTGGCGCACCGTCCAGCTGGCGTTCCTGGTGTCCGCATCGGCGGCACTGATCGGCACCACGCTGGCCTGGCTCACCGTCCGCACCGACCTCCCCCTGCGCAGGTTCTGGCGCATCGTCGCCCCCCTGCCGCTCGTCTACCCGAGCTTCGTGGGTGCGGCCGCCTTCCGCTCCGGCCTGACGCCCGGCGGCATCGTGCACGACCTGGCCGGCCACCTCGGATTCGACCTCCAGTTCCGCCTCCACGGCCTGGTCGGGGCATGGCTGGTCCTGACGCTGTTCACCTACCCCTACGTGTACCTCCCGGTGGCGGCACGGCTCTCGGCCCTGCCGTCGTCACTCGAGGAGAACGCCCGACTCCTCGGCGACCGGCCGTTGCAGGTGTTCCGGCGGGTCGTCCTGCCACAGGCGTCGTCGTCGATCGCCGCCGGCTCGCTGCTCGTCTTCCTCTACACGGTCAGCGACTTCGGCGCCGTCCACCTGATGCGGTTCGAGACCCTCACCCAGACCATCTACCGCACCCGACTGTTCGACCAGGGCCGCTCGTTCGCCCTCGCCCTGCTGCTGCTCGCCCTGGCGCTCGTGGTCGTCGCCGCCGAGCGCACCGTGGCCCGGCGCGGATCGCGCACCGAGGTGATCGGCGACCGGTCGTCGCTGCGCATCCCGCTCGGACGCTGGAAGGCGCCGGCCATCGCCACCTGCTCGCTGGTCGTGGGCCTCGCCCTCTTCGCCCCCGCCGTGTCGCTGGCCGACTGGGGCCTGTTCGGCTGGTTCCGGCAACGCCGCGGGCTGGCCGGGCTCCGGCTCGACTGGGGCGACGTGGCCGGCGCCACCTGGAGCACCGTGTGGGTCAGCATGGTCACGGCCGTCGTCGCCGTCGCCGTGGTGCTCCCGGTGGCCTACCTCCTGGCCCGCCACCGCTCCCGGGTGGGCGGCATCGTCAACGGCGTCGTGGTGGCCGGCTTCGCCATCCCCGGCCTGGTCGTGGCGATCTCGCTCATCTTCTGGACGCTCCATGCCTCGCCGTTCGAGTTCCTGATCGGCACGATGCCGGTCCTCGTATTCGCCTACGTCGTGCACTTCGGCGCACTGGCGGTGCGGACCGCCCAGGTGGCGGTCTCGGCGGTGCCCCGCCGCATGGACGACGCCGCCCGCCTGCTGGGCGCCAGCCGGCTGCGACGCCTGCTCACGGTCGACCTGCCGATCATGGCCCCAGGGCTGGCCGCCGGTGCGGGCCTGGTGATGCTCTCGACGATGAAGGAACTGCCCGCCACGCTGCTGGTGTCGCCGATCGGGTTCCGGACGCTCGTGGTCGAGATCTGGGACACCTACGAGGCGCTCTATCTCGCCGAGATGGCGATCCTGTCGCTCGTGCTCGTGGCGATCAGCGCACTGCTGACCTGGTTCCTCGTGGTGCGCCGGGCCGACCACCTGGCCTAAGCCGGCGGCGCTCCCTGCAGGGTGGCGGGTCAGCCGGCCGGCGGGTCAGTCGGTGACGAGGATGCGCTCGGCGGCGAACGAACCGACGCCTACGTGGGTGCCCTCGACCTCGACGGTCACCGTGCCGTCCGGCGATGCGGCCGTGACCACGCCCCGGTTGCCGGGCAGCAGCGCCGACTTCTCGAGGAACTCGAGCAGGCCGGGCGTGAACTCGAGCTCCTCGGTGATGCGGTTGACGGTGAAGCCGGTGCCGACCGGCACCTCGGCCAGGTGGCGGGTGTCGGGCACCGTGTAGTCGGAACCGGGGATCGGGTTGCCGTGCGGGCAGGTGGTGGGCTGGCCCAGCAGGCGGATCAGCGCCTCCTCGACCACCGGCGAGATCACGTGCTCCCACTTGCCGGCCTCGTGGTGGGCGTCGGTCCAGTTCAGGTCGAGGACGTCGGTCAGGAAGCGCTCGGCGATTCGATGTCGCCGGACCACCTGGGTGGCGAGCTCCATGCCGTCGGTGGTGAGCGAGATGGCGCCTTCGCCGGTCGATACGAGGCCCTCGGACTCGAGGCGCCGGATCATCTCCGAGACCGCCGGACGGCTCACGTCGAGGCGTTCGGCGATGCGGGCCTGGATGACGTCGAGGTCGTCCTCGGCGAGTTCGAAGATGGCCTCGCAGTACTCCTCGAACGCCGGGTGGTACTCGGGTGCCTCGTAGACCATGACGTGGAGTGTAGGCCGCTGTGAATGATGCCTAACAGGGGCACCTCGGCTGACCCACCTCGGCGGCAGGGGCGCCCGTGCTGCATGCTGTGCCCATGGCCATCGACCCCCGCACCCCGGTCATCGTCGGCGCCGCCCAGGTGACCGACCGGGTCGACGACCCCACGCAGGCCCGCACGCCGCTCGAGCTGATGGTCGATGCGCTGTGCTCGGCGGCGATCGACGCCGACGCCCCCGGCTGCCTTCCCGGACTCGACGTCATCGGCGTGGCCGGCGGCCTCTGGCGCTACACCGACCCCGGCCGCCAGGTCGCCGATCTCGTCGGCGCCGTCGATGCCGGCACCCTCGTCACCTCGTGGTCCGGCCACTCCCCCCAACTGCTGTTCAACGACCTGGCCGCCCGCATCCGGGCCGGCGAACTCGACGCGGCGGCGATGCTTGGCGGAGAAACAAACGCCTCGCGTCGGCGGGCACGCAGGCTGGGCGTCGACATCCGCCGGGACGCCGACACCGACCTGCCCCCGGCCGAACAGTTCGGTGACACGCTCGTGATGGCGACCAGCGAGGAGAACGCCCGCGGCGTCGATGCCCCGATCTCCGTCTACCCGCTGCTCGACTCGGTCATCCGGTACGACCGTGGCGAGACGATCGACGAGCACCGCCGGCGCCTCGGTGCGCTCTGGGCCGGCTTCAACGCCGTCGCCGTCGACAACCCGCACGCCGCCGTCCGCACGCGCATGACCGCCGACGAGATCGCCACACCGTCCGAGGGCAACCGCCTCGTCGGAGCGCCGTACACCGTCGCCATGAACGCCCACAACGCCGTCGACCAGGCATCGGCCCTGCTGCTGCTCTCGGCCGAACGCGCCGAGGCGCTCGGCGTACCCAGGGACCGCTGGGTGTTCCCGCTCTCCGGCAGCGTCGGCCTCGACACGGCCTGGATCAGCGAGCGGTGGGAGCTGCACCGCGCACCTGCGCTGAGGCTGGCCGGCGAGGCCGCCCTGGCCGCCGCCGGCCTCGGGATCGACGACCTCGCCCACCTCGACCTCTACTCGTGCTTCCCGTCGGCGGTCCAGATCTCGACGGCTGAACTGGGCATCGGCCACGACCGGCCACTCACCGTCACCGGCGGGCTCACGTTCGCCGGTGGGCCGTTCAACAACTACAGCGGCCAGGCCATCGCAGCCCTCGTCCACCGCATGCGCGAGCAGCCGGGGACCGGATTCGTGCACGCCAACGGTGGCTACGCCACCAAGCACGCCTTCGGCGTCTACGGCACCGAGCCCCCCGACCGGCCATTTCACGTGGTCGACGTCCGGGAGGCGGCCGCCAACCTGCCGACCCGTGCCGTCGACCATGCCTATGCCGGTCCGGCGACCATCGAGGGCTACTCGGTGATGCACGGCCGGGACGGCATCCCCACGCACGCCCTCGTCGCGCTGCGCACCCCCTACGACGCCAGGACCTGGGGCACGACCCGTGACCCCGGGCGACTCGCCGCCATGTGCATCGACGAACACATCGGCCATGCTGCCGAGATCGACCCCGACGGCCTCGTGGCCGCCTGACCCATGTCTCCAGACATCCACTGCGAAATGAGCCCCACATGAAGACCCCCATCACCGAGATGTTCGGCATCGAGTTCCCGATCTTCGCCTTCAGCCACTGCCGGGACGTGGTCGCCGCCGTGTCGAAGGCCGGCGGCCTCGGGGTGCTGGGCGCCGTCGCCCACAGCGACGAGGCCCTCGAGGTGGACCTGGCATGGATCGAGGACGAGATCGGCGACCGCCCGTACGGGGTCGATCTCATCATCCCGGCCCGCTACGCCGGTGACGAGTCGGGTGGGTTCCAGGCCGCCGACATCGCCGCCCTGATCCCCGGCACCCACCGGGAGTTCCTCGACGAGATCCTCGAGCGCTACGAGGTGCCCCCGAACCCCGAGGAAGCGGATGGCTGGGCGGATCGGCCCGGCGACGCCCCGTTCTCGCTGAACCGGGCCGAGCGCCAGCTCGACGTGGCCCTCGCCCACCGGCCGGCGCTCATC
>CAJXIS010000211.1 GCA_913054115.1 uncultured Acidimicrobiaceae bacterium
ACGAGGGCTATCCGTGGTGGCGGGTCGTGACCTCGACCGGTCGGCTGGTCCCGGGGCTCGAACAGGATCAGGCCCGTCGGCTCGCCGGGGAGGGGGTCGTCGTGAGGGACGGACGCGTCAGGGAGGGCTGAGCGCCGCCGACCCGGTAGGGTGATGCCACTGTTCGGGAGATGTCGACCGCTGGTGTGTCGGCCCCGAATGCCCTCGTCACCCGGAGAACGGTGACGTGACCCGCTCTTCGTTGCGGGTGACGAACACGGCGGCTCGGCCGCCGGGAACAGGTACACATGACCACCACCGGGTTTTCCGACCTGGGCGTGGACGCCGATCTGGTGTCCGCCCTCGCCGAACAGGGCATCGAGTCCCCGTTCCCCATCCAGTCCCTCACGATCGCCGACAGCCTTGCCGGCCGCGACGTCTGTGGAAAGGCCAAGACCGGTTCGGGCAAGACGCTGGCCTTCGGCCTGCCGCTCGTGCAGATGTTGTCCAAGGCCCAACCGGGTAGTCCGACGGGCCTGGTGCTCGTCCCAACCCGTGAGCTGGCCGTCCAGGTCTGCCGCGAGCTCGAGCCGTTGGCAGCGTGCCGTGGCATCCGCATCCACGCCATCTACGGCGGTGCCCC
This sequence comes from uncultured Acidimicrobiaceae bacterium, assembly GCA_913054115.1. Classification (GTDB taxonomy): domain Bacteria; phylum Actinomycetota; class Acidimicrobiia; order Acidimicrobiales; family MedAcidi-G1; genus S20-B6. Next base: position 623 of record CAJXIS010000211.1, read on the forward strand.
CATCGAGAAGCAGATCAGCGCCCTGCAGCGCGGCGTCGAGTTCGTCGTGGCGACGCCGGGTCGCATGATCGACCTCATCGACCGCAAGGAGCTCTCGGTGGCGAACATCGAGCGGATCGTCATCGACGAGGCGGACCGCATGGCCGACATGGGATTCATGCCCCAGGTCGAGTGGATCCTCCGAGGCATCAAGGGCAAGCACCAGACGCTGCTGTTCTCGGCGACCCTCGACGGGATGACCGCCGGCCTCATCAGCCGCTACCAGACCGATCCGGCGATGTACGCCATCGACGGGGATGAACCGACGGTCGCAGAGATGGAGCACCGGTTCCTCGCCGTCCACGAGATGGACCGGGTCCGGGTGGCTGCCGCCATCATCGGGTCGTCCCACCGCACCATCATCTTCACCCGCACTCGTTGGGGTGCCGACAAGCTGGCACGGGCGCTCGAGGACGAGGGTGTCGATGCCGCACCCATCCACGGCGACCTGCGCCAGGAGAAGCGCGAGAAGTCGTTGCGCGACTTCTCCACCGGCAAGATCAAGGCCCTCGTGGCGACCGACGTCGCCGCCAGGGGCATCCACGTCGATGACGTCGACGTGGTCATCCACCACGATCCTCCTTCCGACGCCAAGACCTATGTCCACCGTTCCGGTCGCACTGCACGTGCAGGCGAGTCCGGCCTCGTGGTGAGCCTGGTGCTGTGGAACGAAGAGCTCGAGGTGCGCAAGCTGATGCGGCGCCTCGGGATGAAGTATCCGATCGTCGAGGTCTTCTCGAACGATCCCCGGCTGACGGACCTGAACGCCTGGGATCCGGCGGCCGACGCCGCCTGATCGACCTCCTGCTGCGGTGACCCGGCCGGGGAGCTCCTCGGGGCCCGGACCCGCACACCTGCTCGATGCCGCACGGGCGGCAGGGGCAGCCGCTGATACCCATCGGCTCGCCGATGTCGGTCGTCTCCACGAGGAGGCGATGCAGGACGGTGAGCGCCAGGGCCGTGGTGCCTTCTACACGCCTGCCGAGGTTGCCGGTTCGCTGGTGGCCGTAACCGTCGAGCGGGGCCCGGTCGTCGATCCGGCCTGTGGGGCAGGGGTGTTCCTGCTGGCTGCCGGCATCAGGTTGGCGGCACAGGGTGCCGACCCACGCCTGGTGGCCACCACGCAGCTCTTCGGCGCCGACATCGACCCGGTCGCGGTCGATCTGACGAGGTGTGCCCTGGCCGGTTGGGCGGGGATCGACCCGGGCGAGGTCGTCGGAGTCGTCGAGGCGGATTCGCTGCTCACCGGCCGTTCGACATGGCCGACGGCGCCCGGCGACGGCTTCGGTGCGGTCGTCGGCAATCCTCCGTTCCTCGGCCAGCTGCGGTCGGGCACGGCGTTCGACGCCGACCGCCGACAGGCGCTGCGGGACCGGTTTCCCGGCATGGTCGGTGCGTACACGGACGCCGCCTGGTTGTTCCTCGCCCTGGGGATGGACCTGCTGGCACCGGGGGGCCGGATGTCGCTGATCCAGCCGCAATCGCTGCTCACCGCGCGTGACGCAGCGGCCATCCGTGGGCGACTGCTCGAACGCGGGAGGCTCGACGCCTTCTGGTTCGACCGTTCAGGTGTGTTCGCAGGTCGCACGGGCGTGTGTGCGCCGGTGGTCGAACGAGTGCCGCCCGACGGTTCGGAGGTGGGGTTGCTGGTCGACCGCACCCTCGAGCCGGCAGGCTCAGCGGCGGCGCCGACCGGGACGGACGGCTGGGGCGGCCTGGTGGCGGCACTGCTCGGCATTCCGGTGGTGTCGCCGCGCACCGAGGGCCGTGTGGGCGACCTAGCACGGGTGACCGCCGGCTTTCGCCAGCACTACTACGGGCTCGTCGACGCCGTCGGAGAGGAGGCGGACGTCGCCGGGGGCCGTCCGCTGGTCACGACCGGCCTCGTCGATCCGCTGCACTGCCGCTGGGGGACTTCGTCTGCGAGGTTCGCCGGCCGCCGCTGGTCGGCACCCGTGGTCGATCCCGCCGCAGTCGCCGACGAGGTCGCCGACTGGATCGCCGCACGGAACCGCCCGAAGCTGCTCGTCGCCACTCAGACACGCGTCGTCGAGGCGATGGTCGATCCAGAGGGGAGTGCGGTGCCGCTCACGCCACTCATCACCGTCGAGCCCGACCCGTCCGACCTCTGGCACCTCGCAGCGGTGCTGGCATCGCCTCCGATTTCGGCCATCGCTGCGGTATCGGCGGCCGGCGCCGGGCGATCGCTCGGCCGGATTCGCCTGACTGCCCGCCAGGTCGCTGCCCTGCCGCTGCCCGGCGACCGCAGCAGGTGGGACGAGGGTGCCGAGGCGGCGAGGGTGATCCACGAGGCCGACGGGGCCGTCCCGGCAGGCCGGTGGCTGGCGTTCGGAGAGGCCATGTGCGGGGCCTACGGGGTGTCGACGACGCCCCTTCTCGACTGGTGGTGGGCCGCCCATCCGGCGTCCCGGTCGGTAATCACCTGACCGGCGGATGCCGCCGCCCCCTACACTGTTCTGAAACATCACGAGCGGCCCGGTCCAGCACCGGGTCCGGCAACCTGGGACGGACACCCAAGGTGCCCGCTCACCCCGGCAACGGGGTGGGGATGTGGTCACGGTCGGACGAACCGGCCGGGGCAACGAAGTGTCCGGTGGAGGCGCCTGCGCCCACCCACCGGCGACGGGCCGGAGGTGTCCCCCCGAAGGGGAATAGACGAGCGATGAGCGGTGACGAGGTGACAACAGGTGCGGGGCAAGACCTCGACCTGTCCCTCGACGCCCTCCAACATCCCCGCGGCTACACCCCGAACCTGCCCGTCACCGGTGCATGGCAGCCCGGAGACCCGGTCGGCAACCGGCATTTCCACTCGGTTGGTCACGGTCGGCCGTTCGCCCTCGAGGGCGGCGGGATCCTCCCAGAGATCACGATGGCCTACGAGACTTGGGGCGAACTCTCACCAGCGGCCGACAACGCCGTCCTCGTCTGCCACGCCCTGACCGGCGACTCCCATGCCCACGGCGGAGTGGGGGAGGGGCACCGGACCCCGGGCTGGTGGACCGGCGTCATCGGACCCGGGTGTGCGCTCGACACGAACCGCCACTTCGTGGTGTGCGTCAACGTCCTGGGCGGCTGTCAGGGTTCGACGGGTCCCGCATCGACCGATCCCGGGACCGGTCGGCCCTACGCATCGGCATTTCCGGTCGTCACGATGCGCGACATGGTGCGCTGCCAGGTCTCGGTCGCCGACCATCTGGGCATCGGCCGCTGGCTCAGCGTCGTGGGTGGGTCGATGGGTGGCATGCAGGCGCTGGAATGGGCCGTGATGTACCCCGAGCGGGTGCGGTCGGTGGCGCCGATCGCCACCGCCCTCGCCGCCAGTGCCTGGCAGATCGCCTGGAGCGCCGCCGGCAGGACGGCCCTGGCGATCGATCCGAGGTTCCGCGACGGCGAGTACTACGACGCAGCACCAGGCGACGGCCCCCATGCCGGTCTCGCCGTGGCACGCTCGATCGCCCAGATCCACTACCGGAGCGATCCGGTGTTCGGCAATCGTTTCGGCCGCGAACTGGTCGATCGACGTCGGGTGTTCGGCCGCTGGGACCGGTTCCAGGTCGAGTCCTATCTCGACTATCAGGGCGAGAAGCTGGTGCGCCGCTTCGACGCCAACAGCTACCTGCTGCTGAACCGTGCGATGGACCTCCACGACGTGCATCGCGGCCGCGGTTCGCCGTCCGAGGCGCTGGCACGCCTTGCGCCGGTGCCTTTCCTAACCCTGAGCGTCGCCTCCGACATCTTGTATCCCGAGGCCCAACA
>CAJXIS010000212.1 GCA_913054115.1 uncultured Acidimicrobiaceae bacterium
GTTGATGACCGGACGCATGCGCCAGGTCCCCGCCTCGGGGGCGAAGGTCAGGCCGGTGCGGCGAGCCCGTTGGATCTGCGTGGCGATGCCGACGGTGAAGGCATCGACCCGCAGGCTCGGCAGGGAGACCGACACCTGACCGCAGGCGTCGTCGGAGACCGCAGCGGCGACCACCTCCTCGATGCCACTGAAATCGGCGGTGCTGAGGGAGGTCAGCGCAACCTCGTCATAGCCGGTGCGGCGGAGGCCGTCGGCCACCATCGTGCGCACCTGCTCGGCGGGGCGCTCGCGCACCGGACGGGTGATCATGCCAGCCTGGCAGAAGCGGCAGCCCCGGGTGCAGCCCCGGAACACCTCGACGTTGAGCCGGTCGTGGACCACCTCGGTCAGCGGCACCAACTGGTTCTTCGGATACGGCCAGTCGGCCAGGTCGGCGATCGTGCGCTTCTGCACCAGGTCCGGGGCAGCCGGATGGTTGGGGGTTATGCCCAGCAGGACACTGTGCGAAGAACCTTCCGGCGCGAACTTCGCGTCGTAGAGGCTCGGCACGTAGACACCGGTGATGCCGGCGAGCGCCACGAGGACTTCCTCGCGGGAGGTCCGCCCGTTCGCCTTCCAGGCCGCCACCACCTCACTGATCTCGGACACCACCTCTTCGCCGTCGCCCAGCACGGCGGCGTCGATGAAGTCGGCCAGCGGTTCCGGGTTGTACGAGCAGTGGCCGCCCACGAGCACGAGCGGGTGCTCGGGTTCGCGGTCGGCGGCCCGGATCGGGATGCCGGCGAGGTCCACGCACTCGAGCAGGTTCGTGTAGACGAGCTCGGCCGACAGGTTGAAGGCCAGGACGTCGAAGTCGCCAGCCGCACGATGCGTGTCGAGCGAAAACAGCGGCAGCCCCTCACGGCGCAGCACGGCGGCGAGGTCGGTCCAAGGCGCGTAGGACCGCTCGGCCACGGCATCGGGCCGTTCGTTCAGGATTTCGTACAGGATCTGTAGACCCTGGTTGGGAAGCCCGACCTCGTAGGTATCCGGGTAGATCAGGAGCCAGGCCGCCTTGTCGGGATGGTGCGCCGGGATGATCATCCCGTCTTCGCAACCGATGTAGCGGGCCGGCTTCTGGACCTCGCCGAGAAGTCTCTCAAGCTCAGGCCAGAGCGAACTCATGGTGATAAGACTCTATCCATGCACCGCACCCTTTCCCCGACAGGCGAGAACACCGTGCCGCCGGCTCAGAACATTCCCCGGTTCCTGCCCTGATGGCGTCGCATGTGGACGCTCTGGACGAGGCCCAGTGCAAGGAACGTGGCGACGACCGATGAGCCTCCATAGCTGATGAGTGGCAGGGGGATGCCCGTGATCGGCATGATCCCCGCCGACATGCCCACACTTTGGAAGACCTGGAACAGCAACATCGAGAACACGCCGGCTGCGACGAGGAGCCCGAATCGATCGTCCGCCAGGCGGCCGATTCGCCAGATCCGGGCCAACAGGAGCCCGAACAGACCCAGCACGACGACGCTGCCCACGAATCCGGTCTCCTCGGCGATCACCGTGAAGATGAAGTCGGTCTGCTGTTCGGGGACGTGGTCCGAGATGTTCTGGGTGCCCTGAAAAAGCCCCTTGCCGGTGATTCCCCCGTTGCCGATCGCCACCTCCGCCTGCTCGAGGTTGTAGCGCGCAGCCGTGTCGGCCTCTTCGTCGACGAACACGAGGAGCCGTTCGAGTTGGTACTTTTCGAGCCGTTCCGACTGCAGGACCGCGACCGTTCCCGTCAGGAGCAGCAGACAGAGCACCGCCAGATGCCGGCCACGCGTTCCGGCCACGAACACCATCCCCGCGAAGATGGCGCCGTAGACGAGGATCGTCCCGAGGTCGGGTTGGGCCATGATCAGGACGATCGGAACGGCAACTGCTGCACCGGCGATCAGCAGGCGCCAGACGCCGACGCGGTCGGCGGAGCCGAGGATCACCGCCAGGGCGACGATGACGGCCACCTTGCCGAACTCGCTGGGTTGCATCTGGAAGCCGCCGACGGCGAAGCGGGCACGTGAGCCCTTCACCTCGATGCCGATCGTCAGGACCGCGAACAACAGGCCCATCGTCGCCAGGTAGGTCGGGGCCATGAGGCGGCGTGCCCAACGGTGGCCGACGAGGGCGGTCAGTGCCATCACGACGATGCCGACGGCGACGAAGAGGAGATGACGCTTGAGAAAGGTGTCGTCGGCCGGACGGAGGTCAGTCGCCGGGCCACGGGTCGCGGAGTACACCATGACCGCACCGACGGCGGCGAGCACCAGCGAGAAGAGGGGCACGCCGATGTCGATATGTCGAGCGAGTGACGGGCGGACCTCCCGGAACGGGTGACGGATGCTGGTCATCAGCCCTCCCCGCGGAGGGCGGCCAGCCCGTCGAGCACCTCGGCCACGTCTTCGAGCAGCTTCGTGCAGTCGACGACCTCACCGCGGACCCTCACCCTGCCGTCTGCGTCGAGGACCGGCCCGGAGGTCGGGTCAGCGGTCGGGTCGGATCCCTCGAGGCGCCCGAGTGAATCCCCCCCGGTGATCCACTCGTACCAGTCGACACACAGGGGAAGCGCCACCGATCGCGCGTACCTGACTGCGGCGGTCGGTGCCTCGTCGATGCCGTCGGTGAAGACAGCCTTCATGAGTCTGGCGACCAGCGGGGCGGCGACATGGCTGCCGAAACCCGCCTCCTCGATCACAGCCGCTATGGCGTGCGTGGGCAGTTCGGCCGGCCCGAAGGCGACGAACAGCGATGTGTCGGCCTTGCCGCGGACCTCGGCCGTTCCCGTCTTGCCGGCGATCGGCACCTGTTCGAGCGGAAAGTAGACGCCACCGGTCGCCGTCGAGTTGAACGCCCAGTAGGCGGTGCCCTCCTCGTCGCTGGTCACTCCGGAGAGCCCGGCGAGGACGATGTCGTGGAACTCTGGGTCGATGTCCACGAAGCCCACCTGCCGAGGACCGAAGTCGCGCACCTCGTCGCCGTCCCTGGTGCGCACTGAGGAGACGACGTTGGGCGAAAGCAGGGTTCCACCGTTGGCGAACGTGGCGAAGGCGTTCGCCAACTGGACAGGCGTGACCAACACGTCTCCCTGTCCGATGGCGACGTTCACGTTGTCCCCCGGGTACCAGTCGCCGTAGGGGAAGGCCGTCGGGTTGTCGAGGTGTCGCTGCTCGCGGTTCGTCGGCGTCGGCAGGAAGCCGTCCTGCTCGAAGGGCAGCGTGATGCCGCTGCTGAGACCCAACCCGTAGTCGCCTGCAGCATCCTGGATGCCGGTCTCGTTGTGGATCGGGTTGATGTAGATCGACTCGCCGATCGTGTAGTAGTAGACGTCGCTCGAGACGGTGAGGCTGCGCTGCAGGTCGACCTGGGCGTTGGGCTTGCTCTTGGCATTGCGAAACACACAGCCGCCCGCCTCGGCGGCCTCTGCATCGGTTCCACTGCAACTCTGGAGCACGTAGTGGCCGGGGTCGTCCCACGGTTCGTCGGCCGGCTTGACGCGCCCTGTGCCGAACACCCCCTCATGCCAGGCGGCGTGGGCCGTGAAGAGCTTGAACGTCGAACCGGGCGCGTATTCGCCCTGTATCGCCCGGTTGAACATCGGAAGGTCGTTGGCCGGGTCGTTCAACTCCTCCCATTGGGCCAACCGGAAGCCGCCGATCGACTCGTTCGGGTCGTAGCTCGGGAAGGACGCCATGGCGAGCACGTCGCCCGAATCGGGCGCGAGGACAACCACCGCCCCACCCGGTGCGTCGAAGCTCGGACGGTTCACCCCGGTCTCCTCGTCATGTCCGGGATCCCGTGCACGGGCGGCGAAGATCGCCCGCTCGAGCTCCGTCTCCACGAGGTACTGCAGGTCGATGTCGATGGTGAGCACGACCTCGTCGCCGGGGACGGGTGCGACGAACAGGTCGTCCCGTTCCCGGACGATGCGACCCAGGCGGTCGACCTCGACGACACGACGGCCGGCCACCCCCCGCAGGTCGTCCTCGAAGAGCAGCTCGATGCCTGCCTTGCCGATCTCGTCGCGCAGCGCGTATTCCTTGCCGTCGGGCGGGCGGCGGTTGCGGAATTCGGTGTCGTTGAGAGGACCGACCCAGCCGAGAAGGTGGCTGGCGAGGTTCCCGTAGTGATAGCTCCGGACGGTCGAGTCGAGGACCCGGACGCCCGGGTACTCCCCCGCACGCTCCCCGAAGAAGATCAGCAGGTCCTCGCCGACGTCGAACGCCACGGGTACATCGTCGTAGAGCCCGTAGGCGGGGTCCCCGAGCGCCGACTCGATGTCGGTGGTCTTGAGCAGTTCGTTGCCGGACCGGTTCACCTCGATGGCGATGCGGGTGAGCATCTGTCGATACCGGTCGTCGTCCAGCTCCGCCTGCTCGAGTTCGCGCCGGTTGATCGTGACCATCGTCG
>CAJXIS010000213.1 GCA_913054115.1 uncultured Acidimicrobiaceae bacterium
CGATCTGTTGCCGCCCTGCGCGACGGTGAGGCGGACACGGCCTTCTGCGCCGTGCGGCCGCCGGGCCACCACGCCACACCGACACGGGCCATGGGCTTCTGCCTGATCAACAACGTGGCGGTCACCGCCATGGCACTGGCCGACGCCGGTGAACGGGTGGCCATCGTCGACATCGACGCCCATCACGGCAACGGCACCCAGGACGCCTTCTACTCGGATGAACGGGTGTTGTTCGTCTCGTGCCACCAGTGGCCGTTGTATCCGGGCACCGGTGCACCCGACGAGGTGGGTGAAGGGGCGGGCACGGGCACGACCGTCAACCTGGCGTTGCCGCCCGGCGCCGCCGGAGACACCTACCGGTATGCGTTGGATGCAGTGGTCGTACCGGTGGTGGAGCGCTTCGCCCCCGACTGGTTGCTGGTGTCGGCCGGTTTCGACGCCCACCGGTCCGATCCGCTCGCCCAGTTGGGCCTGACCGCCGGCGACTTCGCCGACCTGACGTCTCGACTGGTCGGGCTCGTCCCGACCGGTCGGAGCATCCTGTTCCTCGAGGGCGGCTACGACCTCGAGGCACTGGCGGCGGCCTCCGGTGCGGCCGTGGCCGCAGCGGTCGGCATCGACCACCGCCCCGAGGCCGCCAGCGGCGAAGGTCCGGGTCGGGAAGTGGTCGACGCGGCGGCTGTTCGCCACGGGCTGGTGGAGCGATGACCGGCATGACGACCGGCGGTTCGGCGGATGAGCGGTTCGGAGCGCTGTGTGCGGCCGTCGATCCGGTGGCTCGCCGGTTCACAGCCGACGGCCAACGGCTCTACCTCGTCGGCGGGGTCGTGCGCGACGTGCTGCTCGACCGGAGTGGGGACCATCCGGACATCGACCTGACCACCGACGCCCCGCCGGATCGGATTCGCAGTCTCCTGGAAGGCGTGGTGGACGCCGTCTGGTTGCAGGGCGAGAAGTTCGGCACCATCGGCGCCCGACGGGGCGACCTCACACTCGAGATCACCACGCACCGTGCCGAGGCATACCTTTCGGAGTCCCGGAAGCCGGTCGTGTCGTTCTCGACGCGGCTCGAGGACGACCTCCTGCGGCGGGACTTCACGGTGAACGCCATGGCCGTCGATGTGGTCGATCGGTCCCTGCACGACCCGCTGGGTGGACAGGCGGACCTCGATGCCCGCCTGTTGCGCACGCCGCTGGCCCCGGAGGAGTCGTTTTCGGATGACCCGCTGCGCATGTTGCGTGCCGCCCGGTTCCTCGCCGGCTTCGGGCTGGTGCCGGCTACGGGTCTGGCCGAGGCCGCCAGGACGGTGGCGGAACGGCTGCGGATCGTGTCCGCCGAACGCATTCGCGACGAGTTGTGGCGGCTCCTCGCCCTTGCGGACCCGACGGTCGGCCTCGACTTCCTGGATGAGACCCGACAGCTGCCGTTGTTCCTTCCGGAGGTGTCGGAGCGGCCGGCGCCGGAGCGCGCCGAGGTGTTGCGCCGAACGGCTGCGGTCGATCCGGTGCCCGAGGTGCGTCTGGCTGCACTGCTGCTCGACCTGTCGGCGCCGGTGCTCGAGGAGCGCCTCCGTGCACTGCGACTGTCGGGCGGCCAGCGGGCGACGGTCCTCGGGTTGACGGCGGCCGTGGGGCGGATCCGTGCATCTGCCGACGATGCCTGGTCCGATGAGGCGGTGCGCCGACTGGCAGCGTCGGCGGGCGATCATCTGACGGAGGCTGTAGCGCTGGCGGCGACAGCCGGTGTGGCGACCGGGGTGCTGGCGGAGCGGCTCTCCGGCCTGCGCGCCGAGGGCGAACTCGACGACCTCGGTCCGGCGTTGGGTGGGGCAGCGGTCATCGAGCTGCTCGGCCTCGAACCCGGGCCCGATGTGGGCGCAGCCGTGGCCTGGCTGGCGGACCTGCGGTTGCGCGAGGGCCGGCTCGGGGCGGACGAGGAGGGACGTCGACTCGTCGAGTGGTGGGAGCGCCGCTGATCGACGCGCCGGAGTGCCGTCCGGGGATGTTCTACAGTGACGCATGGGCTTCGGACCGGCAGCCAGGGGACTGGTGCCGGACACGCGTGCAGCCGATGTCGACTACCGGCTGGCCCGCCAGAGCACCCTCACCGCCTTCCGGAGCGGGGCACTCGCCCGGGACCTGGTCTGCGATGCCCAACCGATGCTGCGGCGCAACGCCCACCACTGCGGTGAACGCACCGGCGAGATGTGTCCGATCTGCGACGAGCACGAGCTGGCACACGTCGTCTACGTGTTCGGACCGCGGCTCCCCTCGCACGGCCGCTGTCTCTCGTTGGCCGGCGAGTTGGCCCGTTACGACGCCCGTCCCGGCACCTTCGCCGCCTACACCGTTGAGGTGTGTGTCGCCTGCGCCTGGAACCACCTGGTCCGGATCAGCTCGATCGGCCGCGGCTGACCTGGGGTTCTCGGACGGGTCCGGCGGGGCGTCATACGTCACACCCGCCGCTCTTGACCGTCGAGGGAGCCACTGATAGATTTGTTCTTCTACCGCTGGCAGCCGCAGTGCGCTGGACGGGAAAGGAGGCCAGCAATGGCTCAACAGATGACGGTGCCCGCCGTTCGGGCCCGCAAGGCGTCAGATGGCGCCGAACCCCTCGTGATGCTCACCGCCTATGACGCGCCCGGAGCCCGCATGGTCGATCAGGCCGGGGTCGACCTGATCCTCGTCGGCGACTCGGTGGCGATGGTGGTGCTCGGCTACGACGACACCCTCCAGGTGACGGTCGCCGACATCGCCCACCACACCGCTGCGGTGGCCCGCACCCGGCCGAATGCGCTGATCGTCGCCGACCTGCCGTGGATGAGCTACCACGTGTCGGTCGAGGAGACCGTCCGCAACGCCGCCACCCTGATCCGGGCCGGTGCACAGTCGGTCAAGTTGGAGGGCGGCCGTCGGCGGCTGCCGATGATCGAGGCGCTGATCGCCGCAGAGATCCCGGTGATGGGCCACATCGGCCTGACGCCACAGTCGATGCACGCCATGGGCGGCTTCAAGGTCCAGGGCCGCGACGCCCAGGCCGCCCTCGAACTGGTCGACGACGCCAAGGCGCTCGCCCACGCCGGCTGCTTCGCGATCGTGCTGGAGGGTGTTCCCGACCGGGTGGCCGCTCGGGTCACCGGCACGGTCGACGTGCCGACCATCGGTATCGGCGCCGGCCCCGATTGTGACGGTCAGGTGCTGGTCCTGCACGACGTCCTGGGCTTCGAGCACCGGGTGATGCCGAAGTTCGTGCGCCGTTACGCCGACCTGCACACCGAGGGAGTGTCCGCACTGCGGCACTTCGCCGACGACGTGCGGTCGGGGGCCTTTCCGACGGCCGACGAGAGCTATCACATGGCGGACGCCGAGGCCGATGCCCTGGGCCTGTACGGGGCAGCCTGAACCCGGAGATCGCCTGTCGGGACGCTTCCCGGAGCGCCTATCGACCTGTCGGCGGAGACGCTGTCACACCCCTGGACGACACTGGTGGTGATGAACGATGTCTCCGCACCCACGAATGGTCGCGTCGCGAACGGCAGTGCCGCGAGTGGCTGTGCCGCCGGTAGCCTCGGCACGCTCCCACGGGAGCATGACAACCCGTTCCCCCTGCCCCGGACGAGGGGCCCCGGAACAGCATCCGTGCTCCCGGGTCCAGAGGAGGTGAGTGCCTGCCATGCGGGCTTATGAACTGATGATCATTTTCGACGGCGATCTCGAAGAGGAGGCCGTTGCGGCCAGCCTGTCGAAGGTCACCGCCACTATCGAGGCCGAAGGCGGCCGCGTGGTCAGCACGCTCGATACCGAGCCGTGGGGCCGCCGCCGCTTCGCCTACCGGATCAACAACAAGTGGGAAGGCGTCTACGTCGTCCTCGAGGTGCTCACCGAGGCCAACGACCTCGACACCACACACCGGATCCTCCGGCTCGCGGACCGCAGTGAGGTCGTCCGCCACAAGATCATTCGCCTTCCCGATTCCGAAGTGGCCCGACGTGGCCTCCTCGGCGAAGGCGAGCCGGCAGTCGCCGGCTGACGAACAGGAGTACTGACATGGGATTCAACAACACCGTGACCGTCGTGGGCAACGTGACCCGCGACCCCGAACTGCGCTTCACGCCCGGCGGCGCCCCCGTGGCCAGCTTCGGCCTGGCGTGGAACCGCAAGGACCAGAACGACGAAGAGGTGGTTTCGTTCTTCGATGTCACCTGTTGGCGCAGCCTGGCCGAGAACGTCGCCGAGTCGATCACCAAGGGACAGCGCGTGATCGTGTACGGCCGTCTCGACCAGCGCTCCTGGGAGACCCAGGAGGGCGAGCGTCGCTCCAAGGTCGAGATCGTCGCCGACGACGTGGCGCCGAGCCTCGTGTGGGCGACCGCCGAGATCACCCGCAACGAGTTCCGCGGCGACGGTGGCGACGGTGGCGGCGGTGCTTCG
>CAJXIS010000214.1 GCA_913054115.1 uncultured Acidimicrobiaceae bacterium
ACAACATCCAGGGCATCGGCGACAAGCACATCTCGCTGATCCACAACGTCACCAACATGGACGGCGCCGTGGCGGTCAGCGACCGGGCCTGCGACGAGCTCGGCATGGTGTTCAACACCGACGAGGGCCGTGCGTACCTGACCGGCGACCGCGGTGTCGACGAGGCCGTCGTTGCCACGCTCGGCCACTTCGGGCTCTCCAGCATCTGCAACGTGCTCGCCTGCATCAAGACCGCCAGAAAACTGGGCCTCGGCCCCGACGACGCCCTCGTCACCGTCGCCACCGACGGCGCCGAGATGTACGGAAGCGAGCGCGAGGCGATGGCTGCTGGCCGCTACGCCACTGGCTTCGGATCCGGCGAGGCCGCCGCCGCCATCGACGAGCACCTGGCCGGCGCCGACACCTCCCACGTCGAGATGCTCGACGAGGCCGGGCGCAACCGCATCTTCAACCTCGGCTACTTCACCTGGGTCGAGCAACGGGGCGTCGAGCTCGACGATTTCGAGGTACGCCGCGACCAGGGCTTCTGGCGAGGCGTCCAGGGCATGGCGCCGGTCTGGGACGCCATGATCGACGAGTTCAACGCCCGCACCGGGGTACGTTCCGGGTCGTGACGCTCCCCCGCCCGGCCGGCTGGCTGGGCACCCCTCCCGGTGCCGCATGGCCGGGACCCGACACGCCGCACGGCGACGACCCCAACCCGTTCGTCCGGTTCCGACGCCTGCTCTGGGCCCACCATGCGGCCCTCGCAGCGGGCCTCGACGACAGTGGCTTCGTCGATCTCGTCCGACGCCTCGACGACGCCGTGGCCGAGGTGGACGGCACCGGCTTCCACACGACGCCCCTCCTCCATGTGGCGGGATTGGCGGAAGCCATCGGCCACGGAGGCGGGCTCTGGGCCAAGGACGAGACCGGCAACGTCTCGGGCAGCCACAAGGCCCGCCACCTCTTCGGCCTGGTGATCCACCTCGAGGTCTCAGGCGTCTCCCACGACACGCCGTTGGCCATCGCCTCGTGCGGCAACGCAGCGCTCGGCGCAGCGGTCGTGGCCAGGGCAGCCGGCCGGCCGCTTGTGGTCCATGTCCCGGCCTGGGCCGACCCTGCCGTGGTCGACCGCCTCGCCGACCTGGGCGCCGACATCCGGGTCTGCGAGCGCCGCGACGGCGAAGTCGGCGACCCCTGCGTGCTGCGCTCCCGCGAGCTGGTCGCCGAGGGCGCCGTGGCCTTCGGCTGCCAGGGCACCGACAACCTGCTCACGATCGACGGCGGTCGAACGCTCGGCCTCGAGTTGGCCGAACAGTTGGCGGCCGCCGGTGTCGACGGTTCCCGGCTGTTCGTGCAGGTGGGCGGCGGGGCGCTGGCCAGCAGCTGCGTCCAGGCGCTCACCGACGCCGCCGCCCTCGGGGTGCTGCAGGCCCGACCACGCCTCCATGCCGTCCAGTCGGAGGGCTGCGCCCCCCTCGCCCGGGCGTTCGGCCTGGCCACCGGCGCCGACGACCCGTTCGACGACGCCTACATGTGGCCATGGGACGACCCGTCGTCGCTGGCCACCGGCATCCTCGACGACGTCGTCTACGACTGGCAGCCCCTCGTGGGCACGATGCTCGAGGACGGGACCACGCCCGTCGTGGCCACCGAGGCCGACATCGCCGAGGCGCACCGGCTGGTGCGGGCCCACACCGATGTGCCAGCCGACCCGACCGGCAGCGCCGGCCTGGCCGGCCTGCTGGCCGCCCGCCGGAATGACACGATCGGCAGCGACGAGCCGGCCGTCGTTCTCCTCACCGGCGTCGAGCGCTAGCGCTCCTCGCGGCGGTAGGCGGTGCCGAGTGCTGCGGGTGCCGGGGATGGGCGGTTCCTGGCCCGGATCGAGATGGCGATCAACACGGTGATCGTCAGCACGTAGGGCAGCATCGAGAGCAGGATCGGCGAGAAGTCGACGCCGAAGGTCTGCAGGCGGGTCTTGAGCGCCAGCAGTCCGCCGAAGAGCAGGGCGCCCACGGCGGCCCGGCCGGGGCGCCAGGCGCCGAAGATCACCAGCGCCACGGCGATCCAACCCCGGCCGGCGGTGATGCCCTGCGTCCACTGCGGGGTGAGGGAGAGCGTCAGGTACGCCCCGGAGGCGCCGGCCAGGCCACCGCCGGTCACGACGGCGCCGAGGCGCAGGCCGACGACCGAGTGTCCGGCGGCATCGGCGGTGGACGCCGAATCACCTGCGGCACGCAGCGCCAGGCCGATTCGGGTGCGCGACAGCACGAACCACGTGGCGATGCCGGCCAGCACGGCCAGGTACACGAAGGGTGCCTGTCCGAACAGCACCGGCCCCGCCCAGGGGATGTCGGTGAGCGGCCCCCAGTCGACCGGCTTCAGAACTGCACCCGGAGGACGACCCACCACGTTCTTGCCCATGTAGGCGGAGAAGCCCAGGCCGAGGATCGTGAGCGAAAGGCCCGACACCACCTGTTCGGCGCCGAGCACGACCGTGAACCAACCGTGCAGGAACCCCGTCAGCGCCCCGCCGGCGATACCGGCGGCCAGGCCGATCCAGGGGTTGCCGGTCTGGTGGGCGGCCATGAAGGCGCTGACCGCCCCCATCGCCATCATCCCCTCGACGCCCAGGTTGAGCACCCCGGCCTTTTCGGAGATGAGCTCGCCGAGCGCCGCTAGGTACAGGAGCGCCCCGAACGAGACGGTCGCCACGAGCAAGCCGATCATCGAAGCCTCGGTCATGCCGTGGCCTCTCCGTCGTCTCCATCGCCCGATGCGGAGGCGTCGACGCCCGTCGTGACCAGCCGCACCGAGTAGCGGACGAACACGCCGGCGCCGATCGCGCCGAAGAGGATGAACGCCTGGAGGATCGTCGACACGGAGGCCGGGACCCCGATGATCTGGATGCTCTGGCCCCCGACCTGGACCGCTCCGAAGAGCAGCGCCACCGCCGCAACGCCCGAGGGCCGCAGCAGGGCCAGGGCGGCGACGATGATGCCCGCATAGCCGAAGCCGTTCGAGATGCCCTCGGTGATCCGGTCGGCGGTGCCGGCCAGCTCGATGCCACCAGCGAGGCCGGCCACGCCGCCGCTGAGCAGCAGCACCGTCAGGATCTTGCGCTTCAACGAGATGCCCGCATAGCGGGCCGTGTTGGCTGACGAGCCGGCGACCCGCAACTCGTAGCCCCACGCAGTGCGGCTGGCGGCCACGCC
The DNA here is from genome assembly GCA_913054115.1 of uncultured Acidimicrobiaceae bacterium. Classification (GTDB taxonomy): domain Bacteria; phylum Actinomycetota; class Acidimicrobiia; order Acidimicrobiales; family MedAcidi-G1; genus S20-B6. The sequence goes on from CAJXIS010000214.1 coordinate 3,201, forward strand.
GAACACCAGGATGACCGCACCGGCGATGAGCACCCCGACGTGGGCCCGTCCGAAGAGCGTCGGCAGGCGCCCCTGGTCGGGCAGCATCGGCGTCAACGGGAAGTTGAAGGACTCGGGGTCCTTCCACGGGCCGTGGATCAGCCACTGCAGGAGGCGCAGGGCGATCTCGTTGAGCATCAGCGTCGTGATGATCTCGTTCACGCCGACGCGCGCCCGGGCCACCGCAGGAACCAGTGCCAGCAGGCCGCCGCCGACGATGGCGCCCGCGAGCATCCCGGTCAACAGCATCGGGCCCGGCCAGGCCCCGCCGATGCGGGCCACCCATGCTGCACCCATGGCCCCTGCGAGGATCTGCCCCTCGGCGCCGATGTTCCAGAGCCCCATCGAGCCGGCCACGGCGACGGCCAGCCCGGCCAGACCCAGGGGCACCGCCCGGTTCAGGGTGAGCGACCATGCGGTCGGGTCGCCGAGCGATTTCTCGAACATGCGCTGGTACACCCGCAGCGGTTCGTGGCCGGCGGTCATGAGCAGGATCGCCCCCACGGCCAGGGCCAGGATCAGGCCGACCGCGAAGGCGAGCGGTTGGCCGCCGCGCACCGGACGATCGCGTCGGACGAGGACCGGACGCCTCATGCCACGCCCTCGCCGGTCAGGTGCCCAGCCATCGCCTCGCCGATGACGTTGCGCTCCGAGTCCGCCGGATCGAACTCGGCGACGATGCGGCCATCGTGCATGACCAGCAGGCGGTCGGCGAGCGTCAGGAGCTCGTCGAGGTCCTCGGAGATGAGCAGCACCGCCGTTCCTGAGTCCCGCTCCGCCACGAGCAGGTCCTGGATGGCCTTCACGCCCTGGACATCGAGCCCGCGCGTGGGCTGGGCGGCAACGACGACCTCGGGCCGGCTACTCAACTCACGGCCGACGAGCAGGCGCTGCAGGTTGCCTCCGGAGAGGCCCGCGATCGGATCTTCCAGCGGGCCCGTCCGGACGCCGAACCGGTCGACGAGGTCCCGGCAGTGGGCGGTCATCCTGGACGCAACGAGGAAAGGGCCGCGCCGGTGCCCCCTGTAGGTGCGCAGGACGGCGTTCTCGACGACGGAGAGCCGTGGGGCGAGGCCCACGCCGAGGCGGTCCTCGGGGATGTAGCAGAGTCCGGACCCGAAGCGCCGACGCGGTGGGCTGGCGGTGACGTCTTTTCCGCCGAGGTGCACGGTCCCGTCCGTAACGGGCC